>JAQWCP010000068.1 GCA_028705905.1 Oscillospiraceae bacterium | reverse complement strand
AAAGAGCAGTACTTGGCTTATGTAGATGGGAAGGCGAAAAAATCGCCGATTGTCAAGAACGTCTGTTGGGCGTTTTTGGTGGGTGGTCTCATCTGCGTATTGGGACAGGGGCTGCTAAATTTATATGTACTCTGGGGTATGGACAAGACGGGAGCTGCCACCCTGGTGTCTATCACGCTGATTTTTCTTTCCGCTCTGTTTACGGGACTTGATTTATACGATAAATTAGCAAAACACGCAGGCGCAGGTACCTTAGTACCCATTACTGGCTTTGCCAATGCAATCGTCTCCCCGGCACTGGAATTCCAAAGTGAAGGCTTTGTTCTGGGAATGAGCGCCAAACTATTCACCATTGCGGGGCCGGTCTTGGTGTTTGGCATTACCGCCAGTGTGATTTATGGGATTATTTTGGCCATTTTCGGCTTTTAAATGCAACAAAATACGCTCTCTTCCCATACTTATGTGGTGAAGGAGCGTTTTTTGTTGTTCCTGGGTGGTGTCCGACACAATGTCCAGCAAGTGAGAGAGGGGATCCTCCTTCCAGCCAACAAAAAACTGCCACAGCCAAACGGCTGTGACAGTTTTTTCAAAGCAAATGCATTTGCTGGGTCCATATTGAATTACAGAACGAGGGATGGTGCTGTATAAACCCGAGCGGCCATTTCCTGATCCAACAGATACAGGCCCTTGGGATCGGAACCGAACAATTCCATCTTCTTGATCAAATCGCTGGCATTGGTTTCTTCTTCCCCCTGCTCTTTGACAAACCAATCTAAAAACTGCATGGTGCGGAAATCTTTGACTTGATAGGCGGCTTCATAGATGGTGTGGATGAGTTCCGTCACATACTGTTCATGGGCAAGGCCGGCCTTCAGAGGATCCATAGGCACCTGCATCTCGGTGGAAGGTTTGTCAATGGTCTCTAGAGTCACTTTCATATCGTTGTTCTGCAGGTATTGGATGAACAGCAAAGCGTGATCCCGTTCTTCCTGCGCCTGGATTTGGTACCAGTTGGCAAAACCACTGAGTCCTTCATCCATGTAAAAATTGGCAAAGTCCAAATAGAGATAGGCGGAAAAAAATTCTTTGTTTATCTGTGTGTTCAACAATCCGGCTACTTTTTCGTTCAACATAAATTACGTCTCCTTTTCAATGGGACAGGTGTGGCCGGCACACAGCCGGCACACGATGTCCAAAATTCTATTTTTAGTATAATATGGGACATTGAAAAAAGCAAGGGAGGGAGATGGGTTTTCCGAAAGATAGAGGAATTTCCTGTATTTTCCGGCAAAAAAATGGAAAAAACTTTTACTATCATTTTGATTCAATTTATGGTAAAATAAAGATGTAGCGTGCTGTTTTTGACAAACGTAAGTCCAGTTGTCAAATCAGTGCGCTGGTTTCGTTTTGAAAAGCTGCCTTATCAGGTGAGGCGATAGGAGGGAAAGTGACGATGTTTCAAAAGGGCGATTATATCATATACAGCAACATCGGAGTTTGCCAGGTGAAGGACATAGGCGCACCAGGGCAGGTCTCTGTTGCAAACGCCAAACGGATGTATTATACGCTATGTCCTGTTTACCAGGCGGGGACAATCTACATTCCGGTGGACACCAAAGTGTTTATGCGCCCTCTGCTCAAAAAAGAGGAAGTCATGGAACTTATTGAACGGATTCCAGAAATTGAAGAGGAGCAGGTAGAGGATTGCAATTTGCGGATTCTTTCCGACCGGTATGAGGCGTCATTTCGCACCCACGCTTGCGAAGATTTGATCCAGCTCATTAAGACAATTTACGTCAAAGAACAGACTGTCCGGCAGAATGGGCGACAACTGGGGCAGACAGATCAACGATATTTTAAACGGGCAGAGGAGCTTTTATACGGCGAGTTTGCCATTGTGCTGGATTTGCCTTTGGATGAGGTGCGCCCATATCTGGAGCAAGTGATTCAGCAACAGGTGCAAGAACAAGAGTAGGCCTAGAAGAGCGGTAGCGTAAGGTGGCGCAGGAGCGCTGGCGTGGAGCGATTGCCCCGGGCCCCCATCTGATGATGGGACACCGGGGCTTATGCAGAAAGGTAGCCTTTGCCGGGTAGGTGGTCAAAAACTCGTCCGATACAGAGGGATCACATTGATCACCGGAGTCTCATAGGGATGTGCCTTCTTGATGGCATCAACTGTGACATCCACATTTGCGCGCAGGCAAGTAACCTCGACCTTCAGCTCAGGTTCCGAACTGAGGGCATTCGTTGTGCCGATATAGGGGTTACTCCCGGCCAGTGGCCGCCAGCAGCCTGTCACCTCGCTGTAGGACAGGCAACTGTCATAGTTTCCAATGTGGCCGGCATCTACACGTTGCAAAGCCTCCTGCAGAGGAGCCAGATGGGGTTTGGGAATAAAAATTTCAATTTTACAATAGAGAAAATCGTTCACAATGTAGTCTCCCCCAAATGTATAAAATGTGATGGTGGCCGCCTAGGCTGTTTGCTATTTATGAGAGCGTACTTTTACCTGAGAACCATTTGATTAATTGGCCACTCAATAGTGGCTGACTGTAATCTTTCTATAGATTATAACAAGTGGTCTGATATTTCTCAACAATCAATATTCCGTTTGGTGTATTTAAAAAGGGAATCAGAAGACATTCTTTTACCTAATAACACGAATTAATAAACTTGTCAAAAAACCGGGAGCATTTCCTATGTTCGTTTGCTGCCCTTTCGGCATTGATACCCTAGCGGGTACCGAAGATGCTCCAGGCAAAAAAGCAAGGAGAAGATCGAAAGGATCTGCTATCACACAAAGCCCACTTTGTACATTTTGGAAATTGTACAAAGTGGGCTTTTGTATGTTTATTTTCTGATATCCGCCATGGGATAAAAGATATCGGCAAATTTACGTAAACCTTGGGTCTCGCCGCCGTTTCGGATACAACATCATACACCATAAATTTGTGGTTGCCAAGAGTATGGATGCTTGCAGTTATATATTCTGCAAGGGCCTCGTAGATGCAAGCGCGAGGCTGCCTTCTGATCTGCCTAACGCCATTGATCGCCTCTACAGCCGCACCGGCTGTTCTATGCTGCTCACATTCTTATTCTGTCGTGCCGTGGAGTTCTTCATGCTTTATCCGGATGACCCTGTTTTTCTCGTCCAGGACAAGCACATTTGGCTGAAATATTTTCGCCTCATTTTCATCCATTAGGGCGTAGGCAATAATAATGACCTTGTCGCCCACCTGCACGAGTCTTGCGGCGGCGCCGTTGATGCAGATAATACCGCTGTCGGCTTCACCCTTGATGGTGTACGTTTCAAAGCGTTCACCGTTATTTAGATTGACAATCTGCACCTTTTCACCCGGCAGAATGCCAGCTTTCTCCATAAGCGCGCTATCTATCGTGATGCTGCCAACATAATTGATGTCAGCCTGGGTTACGGTCGCCCTGTGTAGCTTGCCTTTGAACATATTTAAAAGCATTTTTATATCCCCTTTTCAATCGATAACACCCTGTTATCAATTAGTCTTGTATTCCCAAATTTCACAGCTACCGCCACCAAGGCTTTCTTTCCTGGCTCAATTGTCGCTATGTCACCAAGTGTTTCAGCATCAAGAATCTGGACGTAGTCGATGACTCCCAGGTTCTGGCTCTTTATAGTACCTTCTATGATTTCAATCAATTTCTCTACACTGCCGCAGCCAGCAATCCCGGACTTTAGATACTCTTCGGCTTTTTGAAGCCCTTTGTTGAGACTGGTTGCCTGTTTTCGCTCCTCGGAGCTAAGATAGACATTTCTCGAGCTCATTGCAAGTCCATCCGACTCTCTGACGATGGGGCAGATGACAACCTCAACCGGCATATGGAGATCTCTAACCATTTTTTTGATGATAAATGCCTGTTGAGCGTCTTTCTGTCCGAAATATGCTTTGTCCGGCTTGACGATGTTAAATAAAATGTTGACAACAGTTGTAACGCCTTTGAAGTGTGTCGGCCTGGACGCCCCGCACAGCTTTTTCGTGAATTCTCCCACCACCTCAACCGCCGTAGAGGAACCGGGCATATATATCTCATCCGTTTCGGGATTGAAAACAACATCGGCTCCGGCTTCGTACGCCAGTCTATAATCCCGGTCGATGTCCCGCGGGTAGCTTTCAAGGTCTTCACCGGGTGAAAATTGCGTGGGATTGACAAAGACGCTTACAACGACCAGGTCATTTTCAGATTTCGCAGCTTTAATGAGAGACAAATGGCCTTCATGCAGGTATCCCATCGTTGGAACAAAACCAAGTGTTTTGTTTTGGCGATCCTTATAGCCAAACCAAGCTTCCAGCTTATCGATCGTATGGATCAAACTCATTTTACACCTTCCTATGAATTAATAGAGTCTTTCTAAAATATCGTCGTTCATCGTGTAGGTATGCTGTTTTTCTGGAAACTGCTGAGATTTGACATCGCTGATATAATTACAGACAGCCTCAGCCATTGTCTCTCTCAGTTTGGCATACTGCTTCACAAATTTCGGTGTGAAGTCGGAATAAAGCCCCAACATGTCATGGACGACCAAAATCTGTCCGTCGCAGTATTTCCCAGCACCGATGCCGATCGTTGGTATGCTGACTTTCTCGGTGATTAACTTTGCGAGTTTCTCCGGGACAGCCTCAAGAACGATTGCAAAGGCGCCCGCATCCTCCAGTGCCTTAGCGTCTTCGATCAGCGCTTTTGCGGCACTCTCTTCCTTCCCTTGTACCTTAAAGCCACCGAAAACATTGACCGATTGCGGCGTCAGGCCGATATGACCCATGACGGGTATCTGGGCCTTAACGATCGCCTGAACCGTCGCCGCCATGGATACACCACCCTCGAGTTTTACTGCGTTAACCTTGCCCTCCTGGATAAACCGCCCTGCATTGCGAACTGCCTCGTCGGAATTAATCTGATAGGTCAGAAACGGCATATCGCCCACAAGCATAGTGGTTTTTATACCCCTTGCTGCGCATCTGCAGTGATAAAGCATTTCGTCGATGGTCACATCAAGGGTAGAATCTTTACCCTGAATTGGCATTGCAAGAGAATCGCCCACCAGAATGGCGTCAATGCCGCTTTCATCTAAAATTTGGGCCATCGAATAATCATAGGCCGTCAGCATGGTAATTTTTCTGTTATTTTTCTTGGCATTTAAAAATGACTGTGTTGTAAATTTATCAGACATGAGTTGTTTCCTCCAGAATGTATTGGAATTTTTCGGTTTGCTCGTGTGTCAGCCTTTTGTCTTCCAGCATGAGAGCTGTTTTGAGCGCCATTGCCTTATAAAAATTCAATTCGGAAGGCAGCAGTGTTTCCATTGCCTTTAGGTGAGCACTGACAGTATTAAAGTCTCCGCGGACAATTGGGCCGGTCAGAGCCTCAACAGTATCTTTTTCCCGAATGTTACACAATGTTGCTTCTATGAGCGGCTCGATTGCCTGAAAGATGTCTTTCCGATTCATACCTGCCGCCTCAAAAAAACGTATGCCGCTCTCTATCAGTGTTACCATAAAGTTTGAAATCTCACACGCACCAGCATGATATAAAGGCTTGTTTTCAGCCTGAATAAGGCTGTATTTTCCGCCTGTTTTGTCTAAAATTGTTTTCATCACCTGAACGGCTTTTTCTGTCCCTTCCAGCGTGAACCAGGCTTTATCAAGGCCTGCCGCACTGGAAACTGGCTCACCAAAACTCTGAAGTGGGTGCATACTGCCCACTTCGCATCCTGCTTTTTTGATATCAGCAAGACAACCTGCCGGGTGAGCCCCGCTCACATGAATCCAGGTTGTACCAGTTTTAACAACATTTTTATGAAGCAAAGCCGCTGCTTCACAGTCAATTTCTGCTAGGGCTTGATCAGGTACCGTGATAAAAACGGTGTCGCTCGCGTTAGCTAAGGAGTTGAGCGACTTGAAATCTTTCGATTCAGTCAGCATTGCCGCATCTTGAGCTGACTTTGCCGTTCTGCTGTAATACCCGGAAATAGGAAGCCCGTGACTTTTAAAATAAAGCCCGAGAGCCTTTCCGACCTTCCCTGCGCCGATGAATCCGATGTTCAATAGATCACCTCAATGTAAAGTGTGCAGTTCTTCTTACTCATTCAAACGGTTTGCGCGATTGAGGTCCCCGGGTACCTGTTAAAACAATCCTATCAATACAAAAAAGTCTCTTTCACCTGTATGGCCGCTCCATAGGCTAGAGCGAGCCTCCTTCAACAGACGAAAAAGACATTGTTTTAAACATAAAATAGAACGTCTTGTCTCTGTCACAAAGGATCAAAGCAGATTTCCAAAATTTGATGGGTAAAGCCTCAATTGCGTGCAGTTCATAAAGATACCACCGCTTGTACAGTTCATTAAAGATACCGCCAGTTTTATTATTGCAGAATAACACATATTTTTCAATTGTTTTTTTGGATTTGGATTAATTTTTTTTCTGTACCATAAATATCCCTACGTCTACATGGATGGCATTTGCCTGCGCCGCAACTGGGGCAGCCATTAAGGTATCCGGCTCGCTGTCAATATGTAAAGAGATGGAAAATTGTTTTTGTTGAAAAATTGCGTCAAAAACATACTGCGGCGCACCGGAAAAGCCGGTACGCCGCAGATACAAATATGGTTTAAATCATTTCCCAGTTGAGTGGGGTCTGTTTTTTTGCAACTTTTTTATTTGTGGGTCAAATAAATTTCAGGCTGATGTCCGCTGTGCGTACCGTGTGCGTCAACGCGCCGATGGAAATAAGATCGACCCCTGTTTCCGCAACCGCTCTTAAATCCCGATCGCCCATATTGCCGGAGGCCTCAACCAGCGCACGCCCGCCGATATGAAGGACGGCCTGCTTCATCTGTTCGTTTGTCATATTGTCCAGCATAATGATGTCGGCATGTGCTTTGAGTGCTTCGTCAATTTCTGCAAGATTGGTCGTTTCCACTTCGATTTTCAGCATGTGCGAAATAGAGCTGCGTGCCGCGGCAACTGCAGCGGCGATGCCGCCCGCCGCGACGATATGATTGTCTTTAATCAGCACCCCGTCGGATAGACCCATGCGGTGATTGGAACCCCCGCCGACCTGTACCGCGTATTTTTCCAGAATGCGAAGGCCTGGGGTCGTTTTGCGCGTATCGGTAATGCGCGCTTTCGTGCCGGAAACTGCGTTCACCACCTGAGCTGTATACGTTGCGATGCCGGACAGATGCTGCAGAAAATTCAGCGCCGTCCGCTCCCCGGTCAGCACAGCGCGCGCCGGCCCCTCGATGTCCGCAAGAATATCGCCTTTTAGAACCCGCTGTCCGTCATGAACGCGAAGCGTCACCTTCACAGCTTTACCAACCAGTTCAAACACCCGCTGCAAAACCGGAAGACCGCAGACCACAAAGTCCTCCTTTGCCAGAAAGTAACCGTGGATGTACGTCGTTTCCGGTACGCAGGATTCCGTTGTGATATCACC
>JAQWCP010000067.1:4073-7477 GCA_028705905.1 Oscillospiraceae bacterium | reverse complement strand
TTCAATTTTCCCAACCGTTGCCAATAGTGAAAAACCGGATGTAGTTGCCGCAAAAATTCTGGAAGGACGAGTTGCTATCTTTATTGACGGAACCCCTTTTGTGCTTACCGTTCCCATGCTCTTTATCGAAAGCTTTCAAGTTTCAGAGGATTATTATTCTCGTTCCTTTTTTTCAAGTATTATCAGAATATTGAGATATATGTCTTATATCATTACAATACTATCCCCTGCACTTTATGTTGCAATTTTAACGTATCATCCGGAATTGATACCGACACCGTTGCTATTCACTTTGATGGCGTCTGAGGAAGGACTTCCTTTTCCAATGATTTTGGAACTCGCAATTATGGTATTTGCTTTTGATATTTTGAGGGAAGCCGGAGTACGGTTACCCCGTCCCGTCGGTCAGGCTGTCAGTATTGTAGGAGCTTTGGTGATCGGCCAAGCAGCCGTAGCAGCCGGAATTGTCTCTGATCTTACGGTTATTGTAATAGCGTTTACCGCCGTAAGCAGTTTTGTTACGCCTGCGCAAACGGATTCTGCAAGTATTCTTCGGTATATTTTCCTTCTACTTGGAGGAATAATGGGCGGATTTGGCATCATTATTGGGTTGATTTGCACTTTGGTTCACCTAGTAACACTGCGCTCATTTGGCACTCCATATTTATCGCCATTGGCTCCTTTCGTTACTCGGGATCAAAAAGATGTTTTTATCAGAGCGCCGATATGGCGTATGTCCACCCGCCCGCAAGATATCGGTGCGAAGGATATTAAGAGACAGGCAGACGGATTAAAACCTGCCCCTTCCAAAAGAAGAAGAAAATCAACAAAGGACCATAGGATATAAAAATTATGAAAAAACGAATTTATATAATGGCAGGTATCCTCCTCATATTCAGCTTGAGTGGTTGCTGGAGTTACCACGAGCTAAATGATTATTCTGTTGTAGTGGGAATAGGCATTGATAAAGTTCCAAATTCTGAAAATATACTACTAACATCTCAAATCGCGAAGCCAGGTGAATTATCGAAAACTGGTGAAGGCGGCGGCAGCAGTAACAAGAAAGCATATTGGAATATACAAAGCGAGGGAGAAACGATCTTTAGTATAATACGGGAATATTCCCATGAGTTAGGACGCAAGTTATATTTTCAACACAACCAAATAATCATACTCAGCCGGGAAATAGCTGAGGAAGGGGTTCAAAAACATATAGATTTTTTTGTTCGCGATCCTGAATTGCGTAGTACTTCCTGGGTTTTCGTTGCGGATAAAGATAAAACAAGTGATATTTTAGATATTACGCCGGAAATGGAAAAGATACCTTCAATGCATATCAATAAATTGGCCGATGCTCAACAGTATAACGCGGAGACATATTCAATAGAATTACTGCCTTTTTTACAGCGTCTGATGAGCAAAAACACAGCGCCCGTGGCCCCATTGATCGGAATATCGGGTGAAGGGAAAAAACAGAAAATCATTATATCAGGCTGTGCTGTTTTCAAAAAGGGTAAACTGGTAGGCCAGTTAAACAAATTTGAAACCAGAGGTCTGCTATGGGTGGATGGTGAAGTAAAAAGCGGAATTATTGTAGTCGGGTGCCCCGGCGGCGAGGGGAAGGTAGACCTTGAAATCACGCAAGCCAGCAGTAGCATCGCCCCCGAAATCAAAGACGGTAATATTATCATAAAGATTGAAATTAAAGAAAAAAGCAATCTTAGCAGTCAGTCCTGTACGGAAGACTTGGCCACTTCGGAGATGTTAAAGGTTCTTGAAGGAAAGAACGCCTCCGCTATTCGGGATGCAATTGTAGCTTCGGTCAAAAAGGCCCAGAAGCTAAACGCTGACGTCTTTGGGTTTGGCGAGGCGGTGCAACGCAAATATCCCGATCAATGGAAAGACATTGAGAGCAAATGGGATGAAATTTTTCCAAATATCCAAATAAAGATTAATGTAGATGCCGAAGTGTACGGAACAGGTAAAATTTCTAAACCGGTAAGTCCGGAAGAGGATTAATATGATGACGAAGTTAGAAAAAGGTGTGATATCAAGCTGGCAATTGACTTTTTTAATAGGAATTTTTATTCAAGGGTCCATATTTTGTACAACATTGGTGTTTGAAATCGCACCAAAGGATGTTTGGCTGGCTTTGTTAACAGCTTTTGCCGTGGTTACCCTTTTTGTGTTGGCTTATGTAAAACTCATGCAAAAATTCCCCGGTAAAAATTTGGTACAACTTAATGATATCGTATTTGGCCCTTATTTAGGCAAAGTGTTTTCCGTTTTATATATTTTATTCTTTATCTTATCAACCACTGCGGATTTAAGATTTATAATCGATTTCATACCTGGTTTATTCATGACAGAGACGCCTATTATAGTGTTTGCTATTATGTTCGTTTTTGCTTGTGCTTGGGCAGTCCGAAATGGGATTGAAACGCTTGCTCGGACGAGTCTATTATTTCTAATAATCATATCTATCATAGTCCTATTAATTGTGATTTTAACCGCTAGTAAATTCGATATTAACAATTTGTTCCCGGTTTTGGACATTCCTTTTATCGATTTCATTCAGGCCAATCATATTATTCTTTCTATTTTCTTTGGTGAAATATTTGTTTTTATGATGTTAATCCCATATATGGATGACATGAAGAAGGCGAAGAAATCTGTTCTGCTGGGATTAACCATTGGAACGGTCACCATGTTAATCGTCTCGGTAATGGCAACGGGTGTTTTAGGAAATTTGGATAGTATTGTAAACAGTCCTTTAATTTCAACTGTTCGTCAGGTTGAAGTAGCAACAGTTTTGACCAGAATGGATTTTCTTGTAGTCAGTATTTTAATATTCTCAGTATTCATGAAGATTTCTGTTGTTTATTATGCAACAACACTAAGCATCAGCCAGCTGCTGAATTTAAAATCATATAAGCCACTGGTGATACCCGTTGGAATAATAATTGTTGGACTTGTAGTACCAGCGTTTGAAAGCCCGGTTGCGCAAGCTGAATGCGGGATGAAAACATGGCCTTTCTTTGCGGGTATCTTTGAAATTTTACTTCCCTCTATTACATTACTGGTAGCAACTATATGCAGGCTTCCTAAAAAGCGGGGGGGATAATACCGATGATATTTTTTGTTATTGCTATTTTTATTGGTATAGGATTCTTTGAATCTCGCAGTCTAATTAAAAATAAGTGTTGGGGTGAATTTGCTACTTTTATTAGTCTATTGACCGTTGGATTCACGCTTATCCTTTTGCAGACTTTAGGCATAAAAATACCCAGCGTCGGGGAAGGTATAAAATTCTTCGTAGAAAACGTAATGCATTTGGGTTATAAGTAAAGCTGCTTAGCTTGCGTACTCAACCTGCTGTTGACAGGGATGGACAAATACCGTGC
>JAQWCP010000067.1:0-4063 GCA_028705905.1 Oscillospiraceae bacterium | reverse complement strand
AAAAAGAAGACGATTACCGTCATTTAAAACGAAAAGAATGAAGGGACAGAACCTTCCGGCGAAACAGTGCCAAAGAAGTACCGCAATGGATACTGAAATCTCTATGATGTAAAAATTTCCCGGGAATTACCGTCCAAGGGAAAAGGATATTCCCCACTTACTTCGGGCTTCCAACACGTTCAAAACAAAAAGGGCGCTGCAAACCATTTGATTCACAGCACCCTTGCTTTTATACATTTAAAGTATAAGATGCAAGCAGTCTTTTGTCAATCGTTTTTTTAAATAACATTATGAAAGAATTGATATATATTTTTGCATAATATAATTAAAAAGAAAGTTTTTCATAGGAATTATTATTAAAAATGAAACAATCAATTATAAATATTGCAAAAGAGATTGACAATCCATGGGGGCAACGGTATAATTGTTCGAGACAAGGGAGTCTGACCTTTGGCTGGAGCGCGCTCTCTTGCTAAATGATCAGACCTTTTTTATTGCAAAGAGGCTGAACAAAATGTTAAGCGATTGGATCCCAAAGTGGGATATCGACGGTTTATTAACCTGGTGACTGATGAATTCGAAAAACAAAAACGATGGGCGGTATGGGCATCAACTCCATTGAAGCATGGAAAGGGAACCGGCTTATGCTGCGAGGTAGTTAGATTAAAAAAGTCTGAATTGAGAATTTTAGGGATTCGCCACGCAGAGAGTAGTTTTCTGCTTCGCAGATCAAAATTGCTTTGTATCGTGTCTGTGGAGGGTGCGAGTAAAGCGAGCATATAAGGGAGGAAGCGATTCAAAGTGAATGACGTGTATGAAAGTCCGCTGGGTAAACGGTATGCAAGCAGAGCGATGCAGGAGGTTTTTTCGGCAGATACCAAATTTACTACTTGGCGGAAGCTGTGGATTGCATTGGCGGAAGCAGAAAAAGAATTGGGAATCCATATTACGGAGGAACAATTAGATGAAATGCGGAGCAATGTGTCAAATATCAACTATGATGTAGCCGCTGCACACGAAAAGCGTGTCCGTCATGATGTGATGGCCCATGTTTTGGCTTATGGCGAACAATGCCCCAAAGCAAGAAGTATTTTACACTTGGGGGCGACCTCCAGTTACGTGGGAGATAATACTGACATCATTCAAACGAAGCAAGCGTTGGAGCAAATTCAAAAAATGCTGCTCAATGCCATCGATGTTGCATCTAAATTTGCGAAGAAATATATGGCACAACCTACTTTGGCCTATACGCATTTTCAAGCGGCACAGCCAACAACGGTGGGAAAAAGAGCCACACTATGGATTCAGGACTTACTCATGGATTTGGAACAAGTGGAATATCAGCTGAACCACATGAAGTTGCTGGGGTGCAAAGGAACCACGGGAACGGGCGCGAGTTTTTTGGAGCTGTTTGGCGGCGATCACGAGAAAGTGAAGCAACTGGAGGGAAAAATTGCAGCAAAAATGGGGTTTTCCGATGTCTTCCCTGTAAGCGGACAGACCTATTCCCGCAAGCTGGACTTTCAAGTGTTGGCTGTGCTGTCTGGTATCGCTCAAAGTGCCCATAAATTTTCCAACGACATTCGTTTGCTGTCACACCTGAAAGAGTTTGACGAGCCATTTGAATCAGGACAGATTGGTTCTTCTGCTATGGCTTATAAACGAAATCCGATGCGTAGCGAACGTATTGCATCCCTGGCGCGTTATGTGATGATAGATGCGATGAATCCGGCATTCACGGCGGCAAATCAATGGTTTGAACGCACATTAGATGACTCTGCCAACCGTCGCATCAGCACCCCAGAGGCGTTTCTAGCTGTGGATGCAATCTTGTCCCTCTATATCAATATCATCAGTGGTGTAACTGTTTATCCAAAGATGATTGAACGCCACTTGAACGATGAACTTCCATTTATAGCCACAGAAACGATTTTGATGTATTGTGTGAACGAAAAGGGAGGAGATCGGCAAACGCTCCATGAGGCCATTCGCATGCATTCGGTGGAAGCTGCCAAGGAAGTAAAATTAAACGGCGCTAAGAACGATTTGTTAGACCGAATTATATCCGATGAGCGATTCGGTTTGACGCAGGAAGAGATGAACAAACTTTTGTCCTTCGACAAATTTACGGGAAGAGCCAAGGAACAAACAGAAGAATTTTTAGATACATATGTACAACCGGTTTTAGATGCCAATGCTCTTTTATTGGGTGTTGACGTTGTCATCAACGTATAGGAGGGCGGATTATCATGTTAACAGCCATTGTGGGGGTCAACTGGGGTGACGAAGGGAAGGGGCGCATGGTGGATCTGCTCTCCTCTCATTACGATATGGTCGTACGCTATCAGGGCGGAAACAATGCGGGGCATACCGTTATCAACGATAGGGGGAAATTTATTTTAAATCTTTTGCCCTCGGGCATTTTGCGTCAAACCACAGTCAATGTGATGGGGAATGGTATGGTAATTGATTTGGAGCATCTATACCATGAAATGCAGGCGATCCAAGAAAAAGGGATTCATATCGGACCGGATAATTTAAAAATCAGCGATAAAGCAACTATCTGCATGCCATATCATAAGCGATTGGATGAATTAGAGGAAGACCGTTTGGGAGATGCCAAATTCGGATCCACCCGACGCGGAATTGCACCGGTTTACGCTGATAAATATATGAAAAAGGCTTTGCGAATGGGGGATTTGCTGGATCCGGACACATTGCCGAAGAAAGTCGCTCAAATTGTAGAGTGGAAAAACCTCTTGGTGGAAGGCGGATATAAGACCAAAGCTATCTCAGCGGAAGAAATGCTCCAGTGGCTTGCGCGGTATGGTACGCCCATTTTAGATTGTATTTGTGACACAACAGAGCTGTTGACGGAAGCGGCTGAGACAAAAAATATTTTATTTGAGGCACAGCTAGGCGCATTGCGTGACATTGATTTTGGGATTTACCCATTTACGTCTTCTTCTTCGACCATTGCCGCTTATGCGCCAATTGGTGCCGGCATTCCTGGCCATACACTGGATGAGACCATTGGAATTATGAAAGCATATTCAAGCTGTGTAGGGGAAGGCCCCTTTACGGCAGAACTGTTTGGGCCGGAAGGGGACGCTCTTCGGGAAGCAGGGGGCGAATATGGTGCCGCCACAGGACGGCCGAGACGCGTTGGTAGATTTGACGTGGTTGCGTCTAGGTATGGAACATTTGTGCAAGGTGCGACTTGTTTGGCGCTGACCAAACTAGATGTTTTGTCCTATGTAGAGAAAATCCCTGTCTGTGTTGCCTATGAGGTGGATGGAGTGCGGCTGGATACCTTTCCTTCAGGTGATCGGTTGACCAGAGCAAAACCTATTTACGAATATTTGGAAGGGTTTCATTGTGACATCTCTAGCTGCAGAACATTTGAAGCATTGCCGAAAGCGGCGCAAAAATACATTCGGTATATTGAGCAAGCAGTTGGATGTCCGGTACGATATGTTTCGGTAGGTGCGGAGCGAGACGCATATATTACGATGAAGTGATCAGAATACTGTGAAAAGTTTGGGAGGACGCAAACACGATTTTAGCGGACATACGAAAGCGGAATTGACAAGGAACTGCCATTGGCATGAAGGGTAAGAGGAAGCGAATTATGGAAAGAGCATTGTATTTAGTATTAGAAAATGGAATGGTGTTCAAAGGAAAATCCTTTGGTGCGCAGGGAGAAGTGGTGGCGGAAGTCGTCTTTACAACGGGAATGACCGGCTATTTAGAAACGCTGACTGACCAAAGCTATTATGGTCAAATCGTGGTCCAAACTTTTCCATTAATTGGAAATTATGGGGTCATTCCATCCGATTTTGAAAGCAAACGGATTGGGACAACTGCATATATCGTCAAGAATTGGTGTCAAACGCCCTCCAACTTTCGGTGTGAGGGTGATCTTGACGCCTTTTTAAAATCCCAGAATATTGTTGGCTTATGGGATATCGATACCCGCGCCTTAACGAAAGTGATTCGAGAACATGGCGTCATGAATGGGATGATCACAGAAAATCCGGAAAGGGCTTCTCTGGAAAAGATC
>JAQWCP010000066.1 GCA_028705905.1 Oscillospiraceae bacterium | reverse complement strand
TTTCCGCCTTCATATATTTCTACAACCACGAGCGTATCCAGCTTAAAACGGGAGAAGCGCCGCTGGCGCGGCGCTTCTCTGCCTAATGCATTAAAACTTTATATACCTACTTCGGCAGGGCTTTTTTGTACATGTCCAATAAACATGGGGCTGTACATCGTGTCGTGTGGGGATTTTCTTACAGGAGGAGGTTGTCATAGTACAGTATATAGCATGATCTTGAGAGACTTGACAAAACCTCCATCATTTTGCTTGAGCAAATCCGCACGATTGAGAAACAACGCTTGCGCGGGTATCTGGGAGCGCTTGACAGATGTTATCTGGATTTGACTGATACGGCACGTTCCATCAGCCTTGTGCTTGCTCAAAAGGATTCGTCACCTCGTCATATGGTACAACCGCTGGCTCATATATTTGGACGGGAGGGGAGGTGCTGATTCCTGAAGAGAGAATTTGTTTACAATGGCGACCCGATTCCGGAATTAAACGAGCAGGAACATGCAGCGTTCCTTATGAATCTTCAGAAGGCGATCCTGCTGTCTTTGGAACAGAGAAAGCTATTGACACCGTTCCAGCTAGAACGCTGTTTGCTTGAGCTGGAAAAACAACACCGCCCCAAAAAGCAACGCCGAGCATAATTGCTTGGCGTTTTTACATAGCCGAATGAACAAAAAGGAAATTTGAACATTCCACACCTTTCTGCGGTTTTCCTATTATCATTACAGTCATGCAGATTACTGAGAGAGGAGCTTTGCAATGAATCTCTATGAACGCTTGAATCAGGAACGGAAACTGGTAGATATGAAAAAGCGTGTGGCTGCATATTGCCGTGTTTCCACAGACAAGGAGGACCAGGCCAACTCCTTTGAAAGTCAGCAGCGTTATTTCAGACAATATATTGATCGCAATCCCCATTGGGAGCTGTACGAGGTTTTTGCCGATGAGGGCATCTCTGGTACGAACACAAAGAAGCGGAAAGAATTTAACCGCATGATAGCATGTGCCAAAAACGGCGACTTTGATTTGATTGTTACAAAGGAGATTTCCCGTTTTGCGAGAAATACCCTTGATAGCATCTATTACACCCGGGACTTAAGGAAGCATGGCATCGGTGTACTCTTTTTGAATGACAACATCAATACCTTAGACGGCGATGCAGAGCTTCGTCTGGCGATCATGTCCTCTATCGCACAGGAGGAAAGCCGCAAGACCTCTGAACGTGTAAAATGGGGGCAGAAACGCCAGATGGAACAGGGGGTCGTGTTTGGCAGGAGTATGCTGGGTTACGATGTTCGTGGCGGGAAGATGTATATCAACGAGGAAGGTGCCAAAATTGTACGCCTGATCTTTCATAAATTTGTCAACGAAGGAAAAGGTGCATATGTGATTGCCCGGGAGCTGAGGGAGGAATGCATCTGCCCGATGCGTGTGAAGGAGTGGAGCAACACAGTGATCCTGCGCATGATCCGCAATGAAAAATACTGCGGCGACCTGGTTCAGAAAAAGACGTATACCCCGGACTTCTTATCTCACGAAAAGAAATACAATCGAGGGCAAGAGGAATTTGTGATCATCAAAGACCATCACGAGCCGATTATCTCCCGAGAACTGTTTGATGAAGCAAACCGTATTTTAGAGGAGCGGTCCTTGTCCCAGAAAGGAAAATCCAAGCACAGCAATCGCTATCCCTTCTCTGGGAAAATCAAATGCGGCTGCTGCGGCGCAAAATATGTAGCAAGGTATAAAACCCGCAAAGATGGCAGCCGCTATAAGGCGTGGCGCTGTCACGAAGCAACCAAGTACGGAAGTCCTCATATTGACCAGGCAGGGAATCAGGTGGGCTGCACAGGACGGAGCATTCGCAATGAAGAGGCTACCCACATTATGTATCTGGTTATCAGGAGCTTGAAGTACAATAAAGAGAAAATTACAAATAATCTGCTTGCCATCATCAAATCCATTCTCGCCATGGATACGTCAGGGACAGATGCTGAAAAGCTGCGCGCTCAGATTGAAACCATTGAGGATAAGCGTACCAAGCTGATTGACATTTACATGTCTGGGGATATTACGAAAGAAGAATTTACGGAAGCACGATCTCAATGTGAGGCCGAGATTGTAGAGCTTCAATCGGCCATTGACAACAGAGATAAGCAGCAGGCAATGATAGAGCGGCAACAGGAGCTGGTCCGGGTAATCACCGAAGTGATCCATGAGATTGTAGATGGCGTGGAATACGAAGATGCGTTCTATAAGCAACTCTTAGACAAGATGGTCATTCATGACAAGGACAATATTGATGTATATTTGAATCTGCTTCCTGTGAAATGGAGCTATACGGTTGCGAAGGCGTCCAAAAGCACAACAGCCCGGAACATTTCAGGCACTTCCGTACCGATATCAGTTAATAATCCTTTCAGCTCCGGATAGGGCATGGAATATCTTTGACTTAAATAGCGCAAAGACGCGCCCAATTCTCCGTCAGGCCCACCATACTGCGATATGATAAACGAAGCCAGTTTTGCATTTGGGCGTTTAATATTCACAGGATATTGTAATTTCTTCTCATAAACAAACAATTATTTCACCGCCCTTTCCGAAAGCTCCCATGGCCAAGGTTCACGCAACCAGGTGTATTCTTTGGCGCCTGCGACATCTGTCTGTGTGATGGGACCGTAAGTGGCAACATAGCGTTTTCGTCCTTCTTTTTCCAAAGCTACGTATTTTGTATATAATTCAAGCACCTCTGCATCGTTGGGGTGTGTATCCAAATAAAGCCCCAGATCGCCGATTGCGAATTCCAAAGCCATTAACTCTGCCAATGCGGTGTTGGGAAGTGGATTGGGTGTGGTTGCACAATGAAAGGGCAGGTTCAGGCCAGGGAACAACGTCCCATTTTCAAGCCCTTCTTTTTGATTGTATTTTACAGAGTCTTCCAGCTGAAAGGGAACGTAAGGAACAGCAAGCGGTGCGCAAGAAGGCAAAGAGCCTTGTTTATCATTGCACATCTGGGTTGGTTCGTTCATATTCACCATGTTATTCATGGAACTACTAGGAAGCAATGTGATCCCCCCTTGTAAATAGTCAAACAAAGATAAGAGACAAGTCAGTCTCTATGATACTATATGCACTGAGGCAGCAAAAGGAAACAGTGTTTTTGAAGAATCCAAAAAATCCCCCCGTCTCTTACAGACTATGACAAAATTTTATGGAAGACCCAACGCAAATTGATTCCATCAACAAAACGTGTTACAATATCCAAAATAGAAATAAAATGGGGTGTGTACACGTGGTGTCGAATATTCCCAATATTGTCCTGTTTGCATTACAACGATTGGAAGGAAAGGGATTTGACGCCTATTTGGTAGGCGGCTGCGTCCGCGATTCTTTGCTCGGTATGACCCCACATGATTGGGATATTTGCACAGATGCATTGCCGGAAGAGATTCTCCAGTGTTTTGAAGATCAAGAAGTGGTCTGCACAGGGATGCGCCATGGCACAGTTGGAGTCGTTCTGGAAGGTCAAATGTTAGAGATCACAACCTTCCGTTTGGATGGGACATACTCGGATCAGAGGCATCCGGATCAAGTGACGTTTACGAAATCGTTGGAATTGGATTTAAAACGCAGAGATTTTACCATCAATGCAATGGCGTACCATTTACAAAAAGGGGTAATTGATTTATTTGGTGGCCGAGCAGATTTGCAGGCAGGGAAAATTCGTTGTGTGGGAGATGCAAAGACACGTTTTACGGAAGATGCGCTGCGTATTCTAAGAGGTCTTCGATTCTCGGCAACGTTAGGCTTTTGTGTGGACGAAACCACGGCCCGAGCGATGCATCAGGAAAGGATGGGATTAAGGGCTGTGGCGATGGAGCGAATCAGGGGAGAATGGGATCGTATCTTATTGGGGGGCAATGCGAGCATCGTTTTGTCTGATTTTTTTTCCATCGTTGCTGTTTTGATACCAGAATTGCAATCTTGTTTTATTTCAAATGATCAAGCTCAAGTGGAGTGGAGAAGTCTGGCAAATACCATTGCATCTTCTCCGCCCAGCAGAGCCGTCCGCTGGGTCTTGCTGTTGGATTTGATTACACGGAGGAGAGATGCTGGGGTAGCGCGGCAGATTCTGCAGCAATTTTGTTATGGACAGAAGGAAGTGCAATATATTCTTCAATTGTTCAAACACAAGGAGAAGAAGTTATTGCCCGAACCTCCTTGCGTCAAGAGAGTGCTTCGTTTGCTTGGAATGCAAGGAATATTGGATTTGATCGCAGTTCAGGAGGCGCTTGCTACATCCAAAGGATGCAGGAGGGCATTGGGGAATCTGAGACGAGTGAAGTCTCTGGCGAGGGAGATTGTAGGAAGCGGGGCGTGCTACTCCCTTGATATGCTTGCGGTTAACGGGAAGGACCTCATAGAGTTGGGAATTCCAGAGGGTCCAAAAGTGGGGGGACTTTTAGAAAAAATAATGATGCAGGTCATAGACGATCAACTAGAAAACAACAGAGAAAGCTTGCTTCATTATGCAAAAGGAGTGCTTCACGAGTTTTCGTGAAGCACTCCTTTTTCTGGCTATTATACGTTCCGGTCGGGTCAAATAAAAAGAAGGACCTCGTTTCAAAGAGGTCCTTCTTTTTGTTATTTTTTCAAAGCGGATACAATTTCTGCTGTGTCCATTGCGATCACCAATTCTTCGTTGGTGGGAATGACCATGATTTTGTTGGGCGAGTCATCCGTGGAGATAATGGCTTCTTTTCCACGTATTTTGTTTTTCTCGGGGTCTAATTTGAGGCCCAAAAACTCCAGGCCATTCATGATCTGCGCGCGCAACTCAGCACTGTTTTCACCCACGCCGGCCGTAAAGATCACACCATCGATACCGCCCATCGAGGCGGCGGCGGAACCAATCCGTTTTGTCACTTTGTATGTGAACACATCAATGGCAAGCTGGGCGCGCTCGTCGCCCTTTGCGGCAGCTTCGTCCAAATCACGGAAGTCGGAGGAAACGCCAGAAATACCCAAAACGCCAGATTTTTTATTCAGAACATCCAGCATCTGGTGGATATCCAAATGCTCCAAATTCATAATATATTCCAGGATGCCGGAATCAACAGCGCCGGAACGAGTCCCCATGGGAAGACCATCCAAAGGGGTAAAGCCCATAGAGGTATCTATGGATTTTCCGTATTTGATGGAGCAAACAGAGGAACCATTCCCCAAGTGGCAAGTCACAAGACGAAGCTCTTCCAGAGGACGGCCCATCAGAGCAGCAGCGTGCTCGGACACATAACGGTGGGATGTGCCATGGAAACCATAGCGACGGACTTTATACTTATCATAATATTCATAAGGAAGGGCAAAAATATATGCCTTTGGCGGCAGAGTCTGGTGGAATGCAGTGTCAAATACGGCTACGTTGGGGACGTTGGGCATTACAGCCGCACAGGCGTTGATGCCTGTGATATTGGCTGGATTGTGGAGAGGAGCCAGAGGAATGCAACGTTCCAGCGCTTTCATCACAGCGTCATCAATTAAGACAGAACCCGCAAATTCTTCGCCGCCGTGTACCACCCGGTGTCCCACTGCGTCAATTTCAGAGATATCTTTTATGACACCATGCTCTGGATGTACCAGCAAATCAAGAACGGTTTGGATGGCTTCCGCATGGGTGGGCATATTGATATCAGCGGAATACGCTTCGCGGTCGCTGGGGCTGTGTTTGATGTGACCGCCAATCCCGATCCGCTCACACAGGCCTTTTGCCAGCAAATTGTGGGTCTCAGCGTCTAGCAGCTGATATTTTAATGAAGAGCTGCCAGCATTGATGACTAAAATTTTCATAGTATTTGTTTCTCTCCTTTTTATTTTGACTTGCGAAAAAGCTCCGCAGGAAATAAAATAAAGATAAGTCCCTTCTGCACAAGAGCAAAAAGCAAAATCTCTTTGTTATTCTACCGCATTTTGAGTATACAGACAACCTTTTTATCCAGAAAAGTGCAAAATTTTTTAAAAGGCGTGATTTCATGAGAATATGTGGCATTATAGCAGAATACAACCCATTTCATACAGGACATATATATCATATCCAACAAACCAGGAAATATTTAGGAGACAATTGCGCAATCGTTTGTGTGATGAGTGGAAATTATGTACAAAGAGGCTCCCCAGCTGTGTTTTCGAAACAAGTACGTGCTGCAGCTGCATTACAGAACGGAGCAGATGTGGTCTTGGAATTGCCCCTCACATGGTCTCTGGCTTCTGCGGATCGCTTTGCAATGGGTGCAGTGGAAATGCTTCATCGAACAGGTGTTGTACAGTGGCTTTCATTTGGAAGTGAATATCCTGATATCGCGCAGCTTTGGGAATTGGCTGCCGCCATGCATTCAGAGGAGATAGAGCAGCGACAATTACATTGGATGGCTGCCGGATTCTCCTCCCCGGCTGCAAAACAAAAAGCGGCAGAAGAACAATTGGGAGAGAAGAGCCGCATTTTGCGCAAACCAAATGCGATGTTGGCGGTTTCCTACCTGCGTGCAATCTTAAGTTTAGATGCAAAGCTTCAGCCAATTGCCATCCAGCGGCAAGGTGCTTCTCATGATGAAAAGGTTGTGTCGGAAACATTTGCTTCCGCCGCTTATTTACGAGATTGCCTGGCGGAGGAAGATTTCGAGCAGGTGAAACCGTTTCTGCCCCCTGATACATGGGCATTATTAGAATATGCCATGCAAAAAGGAACAGGGCCGGTTTTCCTGGAAAATGGAGCGGGGGAGCGTGCGATGTTATCCCGTTTGCGCAGCATGGACTTATCGGAATTTCAAGCTTTGCCAGAAGCGGGAGGCGGGCTGTCCAATCGACTTTGGGGCGCTGCCAAGAAGGCATCCTCTCTTTCTGAATTGTTGCAACAATGCAAGACGAAGCGGTATACATATGCCCATCTTAGGAGGTTGGTCTTGCGGGCGTATTTGGGGATCAAGCAGGAAGATCACGAAAAACACATTCCGTATGTACGTGTTTTGGGTTTTTCAAAGTATGGACAGGCTGTTTTGGCTATGATGCGGGAAAAGGCAAACTGTCCCATTGTCGTAAAGTTTGCAGACGGCGTCAAACAAGGGGGAGCTGTGGCACATCATTTAAAACTGGAAGCGCATGCGACAGACTTGTATGGTTTATGTACACCCAATATTTTAAGTGGGGGGATGGAGTGGAAAACGGGTCCAGTGCTGCCCGATAGGCCCCTTACATTCTAAAATGAAAATGAATGGGATTTCGTATTGACAAACATAAGATACTACTATATATTAAATAGTACAAGACGAAGGGATATAGAAATCCAGTTAAAAAGGAGGTGCTTTATTGAATCCACAATATAAAAAAGGGGTCATAGAGCTTTGTGTCCTGTCATTGCTGCTGGGGAAAGACTGTTACGGCTATGATATTTCCGAGAATATTTCTAGGCACATTGACATCTCCAGTGGAACGGTGTATCCGATTTTAAGAAAATTGAAGGGTGAAGGATTGGTGACAACGTATGTATCGGAG
>JAQWCP010000065.1:5028-7542 GCA_028705905.1 Oscillospiraceae bacterium | reverse complement strand
GTAGCAACACAAGTAAACCGGCAATTCCTGCAACAGCAATTCCCAATAACAGAAGACCACGGTTCAGACTGTTGATCAGGTTTAATTCAGCATCGTTAAGCGCATATGGGCCATAATAACCAACTGTCAAATAGCCAACCTGCTTTCCGTTATACAACAAATCATAATCCTGTTCAACATATGCGCCGTTAAAGGTAGGATAGCGGCTGTGCATATTTTCCTTCGCGTGCTGCAGGACAAGCTGACATTCCTGCGTTTTGTGAACGGAAATGTCCCAGTCCAATTCTCCACCCAATGTTCGCACATGGATAATCAATCCATTTTGAAGCGCAGCGTTTCCAATTACCTCCAGTCCGGAGACACTGTAGCCCCACAGCGGATCGTACTGCTCGTTAATCTGTTGTTGAATCTGCTGAATTTGATTGTTCCGCTGTTCGTTGGCATAACCCTCAAAGAGTTTGTCCAAAGTGCCATTAAAAAACAACGCAAAAAGTCCCAGCGCCGCAGTCAGCAATACAGTAAATAAAACAGTCAGTTGCGTACGAAGCTTACGCATCAGCATTCACCCGAATCATCTTGCCCTAAAAATTGATATCCGAAACCATGCACGGTGGTGATGAAAATTGGCTTTCTTCGGTCGGGTTCGATTTTGCTCCGCAGACTTTTGATGTATGTATCCACGCTGCGGTCATAGCCGTCATAGTCATCCTTGAGTGCAAAACTGATGAGTTGCCCCCGTGAGAAAATACGGTGAGGCGCTTTTGCCATAACGGAAAGAAGTTGATATTCGGTGGGGGTGAGATGAACTGTTTCTCCCTGCCGTTTTACAATTTTATTCTGAAAATCAATTTGAAGATATCCATTACCGTAGGATACCGGCGCGCTGACCAGATAATCGCTCTGAGCCCGGCGAAGAACCGCCTTGACCTTTGCCACCACAATGCGCGGACTAAATGGCTTTGTGATATAGTCGTCGGCCCCAATTTGCAGGCCATTCAGGATGTCGGATTCATCGCTTTTAGCTGTCAGCATAATAACGGGGGTGCGATAGTGCGTGCGAATGGTGCTGCAGAGTGTCTCGCCGGAAATATCAGGCAGCATCAGATCCAAAAGAATTAAATCAAAGGATTGGCTCTGGAGTAGCTGAGAGGCTTCGCTCCCATCATGAGCAACCGCTGTCTGATACCCCTCCTTTCCCAAATAAGCCGCCAAAACGTTTGTGATTTTCAATTCATCATCGATTAGCAAAATTCGTTTTTCGTTATTCATTGCGGTTTGATCCACCTCCAAAGTACCTGAGAATATGTTTTTTTCCGGCGGTAAGCGTTTCTTGAACATACGTGTCTGATATGGAATAAAAAACCTGCTTTCCAACCCTATGCGATTTCACAAGACACTCAGACCGAAGGATTCTCAGCTGATGCGAAACTGCAGATTTTGACATGCCAAGGCAGGCCGCCAGATCGTTGACGCAGTACTCGTCATTCAAAAGAAGTGTCAAAATTCGAATGCGGGAGCAGTCGGACAGTACTTTGAAATATCCTGCGACACGGTTCAACTCCTGTCTTTGTTCAATCATATTGCTCCTTCTTAGATGGGCGCAGACGAAGTACGTCTGCGCCCAATTGATTTAAATATTGCGGACACGCAGAGCCCGGATTGCATTGAGTACTGCCAGCACGGTCACGCCAACATCTGCAAAAATAGCGCCCCACATATTTGTGATGCCTGTCGCGCCGAGTATCAGAAATACGGCCTTGACCAGCAGCGCAAATACAATGTTCTGATACACAATGGAGATGCACTTGCGGGAAAGCATGATACCCTTGGCAATTTTCATGGGGTCGTCATCCATCAGCACCACATCAGCAGCTTCAATTGCTGCGTCGCTGCCCAGCGCACCCATGGCGATGCCGATATCTGCACGGGAGAGAACCGGCGCATCATTGATGCCGTCACCCACAAAGGCAAGCTTGCCTTTTCCGGTATGGGCTTTCAGCAGTTTTTCTACTTCGCTGACCTTATCGCCGGGAAGCAGTTCACTGTGGATCTCATCCACGCCCAAATCTGCTCCGACCTTATCCGCGACAGCCTTTGCATCGCCTGTGAGCATGACGGTCTTTTCCACGCCGGCCTTTTTAAGCTGCGCGATTGCCTGACGCGAGGTGGGCTTTTCCACATCGGAAATCACGATATGCCCTGCATAGGCGCCGTCGATGGCGAGGTGAATAATGGTTCCGACGCTGTGGCAATCCTTATATTCAATGTCCAGCTTTTTCATCAGCTTGCTGTTGCCCGCCGCGACGGTGGTTCCGTCCACCTTGGCCACGACGCCATGACCGCTGATTTCCTCAATATCCGTCACGCGGCTGCGGTCAATTTCTTTGCCATAGGCATTCTGTAAGCTTTTGCTGATAGGGTGGGAGGAGGAGCATTCCGCCAGCGCCGCGTACTCCAGCAACTTCTCGTTTTCCATCGCATTGTGATGGATGCCGTTGACCTCAAACACACCCT
>JAQWCP010000065.1:0-5018 GCA_028705905.1 Oscillospiraceae bacterium | reverse complement strand
CGGTTTTGTCGAACACAACCACCTTGGTCTTAGACAGCGTTTCCATATACTTGGAGCCCTTGATCAGCACGCCGACCTTGCTGGCGCCGCCAATACCGGCGAAGAAGCTGAGCGGAATACTGACCACCAGCGCGCAGGGGCAGCTGATGATGAGAAAAGTCAGCGCGCGATAGATCCATACTTCCCAAAGAGCCGGGCTCCCTGCTGTAAGATTGACAACAGGCGGAATTACCGCCAGTAATACTGCGACGATGCAAACCACAGGCGTATAAATGCGGGCAAATTTGGAGATGAAGTGTTCGGACTTTGATTTGCGAGAACTGGCATTTTCCACCAGTTCAAGGATCTTGGATACGGTGGATTCACCAAATTCTCTGGCGGTTTTAATCTTCAAAACGCCAGTCATATTAATGCAGCCGCTGATGACCTCGTCACCGGCTTTTGCGTCACGGGGGAGGCTTTCTCCCGTGAGGGCGCTGGTGTTCAGTGCGGAAGCTCCCTCTACAATCATGCCGTCCAGAGGAATCTTTTCTCCCGGCTGAACAACGATGATGCTGCCAACGGAAACTTCATCCGGATCGACGCGTACCAGTTGACCTTCCCGCTCAATGTTTGCGTAGTCAGGGCGGATATCCATCAGGGCACTGATGTTTCGGCGGCTTTTTCCCACCGCGTAGCTCTGAAACAGTTCGCCCACCTGATAAAATAACATGACCGCAATGGCCTCGCTGTAGTCCCCGCTTCTGTCATAGGTCGCCAGCGCGATGGCGCCCAGCGTTGCAATTGTCATCAGGAAGTTTTCATCAAAAACCTGACCGTTCAGGATGCCCTTTCCCGCCTTTTTCAGGATGTCATATCCAATCACCAAATAGGCAATGAGATACAGCGCCATGCGCGGCAGACCTGAAACCGGCACAAAAGCAAGCCCAATCAGCATGGCTGCGGAAATAAGGATGCGCGCCAGCATGATTTTTTGTTTCTTACTCATTTTTGTATCCTCCTGTTCTCGTATTATCCTGCAGAACCTAACATCTGCTTATACGTTTCATTTATTCCCCAAAAGCCGCGCCCCATCCGCTCTTGCATCTGGGACGCGGTGTTATGGCTAAAGCTCGATTTCGCAGTCGGGCTCAACCTTCTTGCAGGCCTTGAGTACATCCTTCATGACAGATGCCGGTTCCTGCCCGTCGGCAAACTCGACAATCATCTTCTGTGTCATAAAGTTCACGGTGGCGGCGGCCACGCCGGATGTCTTGCGTGCGGCATCCTCCATTAAATTCGCGCAGTTAGCGCAGTCAACTTCGATTTTGTAAGTCTTTTTCATAAGAAAAGCTCCTTTCGCTTCTTTTTAGTATTTAACAATTAAGCACTTGTTTAATCGTTGTGGCTACAGTATAATAGGGAAAACAATAGATGTCAACGCATTCTGGAACCGAACTTCCGAATGGAGTAAAAACATTTCCAAAAGGGCTATACGATAGGGAGGTTATGTAAAATGGGCGAAACCACACTGCCGCACCAGCATGGAAAGCGGCATGTTGAGGAGTATATGTGTGCAAAACTGAATCATACAGAGAATTTTCAGATCGTGGCAAATCTGTTTAAGCTGTTGGATGACCCCAGCAGAGTCCGCATTTTCTGGATTTTGTGTCACTGTGAAGAATGTGTGATGAATCTGTCCGCCATGGTGAATATGACAAGTCCCGCCGTTTCACATCATCTGCGCCAGCTAAAATCGGGCGGACTCATTTCCAGCAGGCGGGATGGCAAGGAGGCTTATTATAAAGCGGCGGATACCGATCAGAGCCGATTGCTGCATCAGACAATTGAGGGAACCATGGAAATATCTTGCCCCGAACTGGAAACGACGGGTCATATCTGCGGTGAGGCGCACAACGGATTGACACAGTATACCCAGGAACAGGTAGAAACCGTTCGTGAGCTGCACGAATATGTGCTTCATCACTTGGATCAGCGCATTACCATTGATGAACTTGCCAAGCGTTTCCTTATGAACCCCACAACGCTGAAAGCAATCTTTAAGGAAATATACAGCAAATCACTGGCATCTCATATCAAGGAACATCGCATGGAACGGGCGGCCGAATTGCTGCGAGAAACCACCGACAGTGTTTTACAGATTTCAAAGTCGGTAGGTTTCGGCAGCCAGAGCAAGTTCTCCGCCGCATTTAAGGAAGCCTATCAGATGCTTCCGTTGGAATATCGCAAACTCTACATCAAAAAGTGATCGCACACTTCTCCAGTTGAAGTGGTTATTATTAGTTCCTTTGTCATGTCCCTTCGCGGCTTATTATAGTAAAATTCAGCTGACCATCTGTTGATCGTTAACGTTCCCTTCCCTTTCCAAGGGCAGGTACTGTCTCGTTACCATGCCTTGCTGAGAGGAATGCGGAGAGCTCGACTGAAATACCGTTGATCGTGCCCTCAATTATGAATTTTCAATATAATTGATTTCTTCTTCACAGCCAAATGCCTGGTGAAAATCATCTGCAACTTCTCTTATATTTTCATAAGGTTTTTCAAGCCGCAACAGTCTTTTAAGAAGTATCTTTTGTTTCGGCAAAAGATACAATTCATTATACCATGCAAATTTTTTATACTTCTTAGATTTAAAAGATGAGTAAAGCAAATAAAGGAGAAACTCACCTAAATATGAAAAATCAATATCGAATGTATTTTTATCATAGTCCACTCGCCTTGATAGGCCAAAATCAATAAGATAGACAGCGCCGTTATTGATTATCACGTTTGGCGGTCGTATGTCTCCGTGAATAATCCCCTTATCATGCAGGTACCAAATGATATCGACCAATTGAGAAACTATTCTAAAAATTTCCTTGCGGGAAAATTGATGCCTGTGTTTAAAAAGCATCGATTCTACAGTATCTCCCGGTTTTTCTTCTAATATGAGCCCGTAACCCCCTTTTTCATTGATGACTCCCAAAAGCTTAGGAATGGAAAAATGATCAATCTTTGACAGAATATCTGCTTCAACAGCGGTTCTTTTTTTATCTCTTTTAATAGATGATGATTTGAACCACTTGATAATTACTCTCGCACCACGGTTAGAATAAGCATTGAGACAAATTCCATACCTGCCCTCACCCGCCACTTTTTCTATTGTATAGCTTCCGAATTTCCTGCCTGAGAATCTAAGGTGATTCAGCCAAAGCATAGGTCAACCGTTTACTTTGTTTCCGCAATTTGTACAGAATTTGGAGTTTTGTTGCAGCCTCGTGCCGCAATTTGTACAACACAAGTCGTCTCTTATTATTTCACCGCATTCCGGGCAAAACTTTGAACCTGAAGGTATCTTAGAATTGCATTTTCTGCAGATTATGGCGGGCCAATTTGGCGTGGGTACATTTCCCTGTGGATAGTTGTTTTGTGGTGGGTAATGGGTATTATATTGACATGAATGGTGCCCGGAGCCAAGCATACCAAATAAGCGTCCCATTACGCCTCGCCTCTGATAATACCCGCTTCCAAGATTCCCATTTCTATAATGATGACCTCTTGATGAATGTGAAAATATGCTCATCTTGTCCTCCCAATAAATGTATTGTTCTTCCATCAATTTTTGATATATTAAAATAATAAATAACACATCTGAATATAAATTTTCATAATAATTGTACACAACAATTATGATTATTTTATGGGGATAAAATATATATGGTCAGCAATCAAAGAAATTTACAAGAGGGTTGCCAAATCACAGCACCGAACATACGGCAATTGTGGGTAGACTTCTGACGTTAAACTGTCGCTCCTAAGGTATAGAGCTTATCGTTTGTCTCCAGTAGTGTTGGTCTTTCCTTCACGATCCTTGATAATATTTCACTACTGTCTACGTTACGCATACTGTTGTCCTTTTTTCTGTAATATAGCTTTTCTTAGAGTGAGAGGTTCTGGTGGGTCCATCATGAACCGCAGCTGGGTTCAGCGAAAAGACAGAATATCTCCTTGGTGGGAAATGCGCCTTTTTGCTTTTTTGCAGTCGAGCTATTTTTTTAAAATCAATCGGTTGCTGGTATTACTGCCGTTTTCCCGATAGCGTGATTCCTTTTCAATCAGTCCCGCCTTTACCAAATCATGCAAGGCACGCTTGACAGTGCTGCGGGAAAGCTGCAAGTCAGAAGCGATGGTCTTGACTGCGGGCCAGCAGTCTGAGTCCTTTCCTGCACGGTCACGGAGGTAAATATAAACAGCCCTCGCCCGATGGGGGAGCTCATTGGGCGTGGCGGTATAGATGTGATTGAAGTAGCTCATGGTATCGCTCCTTTACGTTCTGATATGGCTTCGCCGCTTTTGCGGCTCTGCAGGTGGCTTCGCCACGGATGTGTGGAGCGCACCGGTGCCGGTGGGTGGTTCAAGAATTTCCCCGGTTTCCTCATCCACCATCAGGCAGGCCGTGTGCTTGCGGACGATATTTTCCTCCAGCGTCTGCTTGTCGGCATAGACCACCTTCCGGTTCGCCTTTTCCGCCACGGTATAGGGCTTTCCGAAACGGATGCCCCAATCCAGAAACAGCCACAGCTTTGTCCGCATGGGATGGGTGCCAGTTTTCATGACGACAAAGCTACCCTTGGGAATGGACTTCAGTTCATCCGGCGTCATGAGAGGGCGCTCCATCATCTGTAAGGACTGGCTGGGATCGTTCTTTCCACGGCTGATACTGCCGCTCATGACGGTGCGGCTGCCCATCGCCTTGGAGAGTACCTCCGCAGTCTGGCTGTTTGGTGCGAAGCCGCCGAAGATGGTGTCCTGGCAGTTGTCCACAATGATTTCCGCACCCTCCTTTCCGTAATTCTTTTCAAGCTGACCAAAGGACTGGATAATGGGTACCATGGAAAGGCGGCGGGAGCGGCTGGCTGAAAAAATCAGTTCCAGCGATTCGATGGCCGGGAGCGTACCCAGCTCGTCGCAGTAAAACATCACCCGGTTTTTTAGCTTGCCGCCGTTCTCGTCCGCAACCGCGAGGATCTCCCGATAGG
>JAQWCP010000064.1 GCA_028705905.1 Oscillospiraceae bacterium | reverse complement strand
CTGCTCTCAGACATTGAATGACTTCTTCACTGGCTTCGGGATACATCTCCCGATAATTTGGTGTTCTATAATATTTCGCCATTTGGCGTTCCTCCGTTATTCTGAAATTTTGAAAATGATCAAAATCTCAGAAGCGGAGGAGAGCGGCAGCCTACCGAGCTGCCTAAAACAGAAAAAGAGCGGTCGATTTCACGCAAATGCGTAAAATCGACCGCTCTGTGGTTTTTATTAAGACGTCCGTATCGGCATCGTCCCGGCGGAGGCTTGTCTTTCCTCGCTGAGCAACAAGATGCTGTTTTTCGTGATTGATGGGCAGAACGATACCGTCTTGTCCTGTAAGCAGTGAGTCGCGGTGGTAACAGGCAGTGGGACATCTCTATGCTGACAAACAATTTGTTCATAGCATCGTCTCCTGTTTACTATCCACGGCGCACCGGCGAGAATCACACTCCCTTTTTTAGTTTGTTATCTATATGGCAGAGCCGTGCGTTATCTCGCCGTGCCGATTCCATTTGCATTCGCCGCCCACGGCGCAAAGTGCCGCAAGCGAAAATATTCAGTTGAATGCAAAAGGTCTGCCAATGTTATATACCACTGTTTCCCGATGCAGCGCCCACCGTGGAGCTGCACCGCCAATATACTGATTTTCAGATTACCTGCCTTGCATAAATTGCTTTTTTTCTTGCTATTTCTAAAAAACCTCATGCCATTCACTCCCTTCCAAATGCTTGCCAGACCCTTTTGCAACTTCAGCCTATCAGCCTTCGGTCTTGCAGTAGTAGCCATGGCGGTCTCACGGTGGTCTCATAAGAAAAAATTCTGTCGATTTATGTCGGAAGTCTAAACAATTTTTTTAATTTTTCTTCCTGTTCGGGCGAATACAGCCCTTTTGTGTTCAGATAATGTTGATAGGCGGGGGCAGTTGCGTTCATGCGGAACAGCGACTCCACCAGATGAAAATTCAGCTCGTTATCCTCAGGCTCATAGGCAAGCGTATAATCTGCAAGGCGATACACTTCAATATGCATCTCTAATTTATACAAGTCCAACAGGCAGCGCTTTACCATATCCAAAAACAGAAGATGATAGTAGCTGGCCTTTGGCATGAGCCATTGGTCATGATTATGGTTCGGCAGGAAAGCTTCCTTGTACAGAACGATTGCTTTGCGATAGATTTCCATTCGTTCATATGGTGTCGTTAGCCCTCTTATTTTTGTGTAATATTGCTCTAGCAATGTGGTATCGGAGCGTATGATTAAGTCTCGATTTAACTCATATCCGCCGCCAACAGATACAATTAAGGGCGTTTGTTCAATGCAGGACAGCGTCTTGCGGCAGCGGTATACTACTCGTTTTACCGCTGTGTTCGGGTTGTCCACCGGTTGATTTGGCCAAATGAAATCTGCAATGTCCCTTGCTGTAAGTGTACGTTTTCGATTTAAATATAGGTAGGCAATGAGCTTGCAACCTAAAGTGGATTTGATGTCATCCTCCGACATCTGTCCCATAGGGGTCACAATCTCCAAGCCGCCGAAAAAGTTCAAGACAACCTCCTGCTCCGCAACTTTCGAATATATGCCTTGCTTCAGACGGGCAGCCTTTAGCAGTTGCAATTCAGTCAGCTCCACTGTGACCACATAGGAAAGTGCCTGCAGCAGGCTGCTGTACCGCTTGAATCGTTTGGGATTATCTACGCAAAGAAAGCCAGACAACTTTTTATTTAATGGCACAGCTATCAGAGCTGTAATGTCGTACTGCTTCAAGAGGATATATTCCTGTGACCCACTAGTATGAAGATTTTCAATATGCTCTAAAATAATAGGAGATTTATTAACAAACGCTGATTTCCACAGAGGAAGTTGTTCCAAATCCATGTTTTGCCTATCAGATTTTTGAGGGAAAACTCCATCTGTGTGCCATTCATAGGTGTTGCTCCCTAATCCCATATCCCAATCAACTTCTATTATATAAGCGCGATCCGCCTTATAAAACATTCCGACATGCCTAAGTAGTTCCTGAATAATGTGCGAGGTATCAGTTGAAGCAAGCAACTCACATTCTATCGTCCGAATTGTTCTTTCAAATTCCTCAATATAAACTTGTGCCTCGTTTGATGCCTCTGGTTCCAACACGATATATAATCTCTCCCTTTTTTCCGCCTTCATGGAGGCAAATTTGAAGTGAAATTAACATATAAGTGTGGGGATGTTATGGGGATTTCTAATATAAATTGACAGTTGAATGGGTTGTCCACTATAATAGTATTATTGTAGTAAGGAGGAGAAGAAGGATGGAAAAGTTAACATGTGAGTGCAACATTGTTCATCATGAGGTCGTGAGCCAAGCAAAAGCTGATATGTTGAACACAATCGAATTATCCGCAATTTCGGGTATATTTAAGATTTTAGGGGACCCAACCAGAATGAAATTGGTTTGGGCACTTAATAATAGAGAGATGTGTGTATGTGACTTGGCTGCTACGTTAGATATGACGAAGTCTGCAATTTCGCATCAACTCAAAACGATGAAGGAATTAAGTGTTGTAAAATCAAGGCGTGAGGGAAAAAACATTTTTTATAGCTTGGATGATCAACATATTACAGAAATCATCAAACTGGCAAAAATTCATACTGGTCATGCCCATGGTGACCATCAAATAGACCAGGCTTAAATCAAGCAAATTTAAGCATAAGTCAGGATAAAATTGTTTTAATTCAGCTTTATTGCGCAGCCGCCAAAAGAATGGAGTGCCTCACTCTGTTGTTCTGGCGGCTGTATTTTTTTGTTTGCCGCATTTCACAATTTTTTTACATTTACCTATTGACATGTGAGTACTTGTTCAACTATAATATAAACAGTTGAGTGAGCGGTCAACTGTTTGCTTGCAGAGCAATGAAAGGAGGAGCAGTGTTCAATGGAAAATGCAAACAGACTTGCTGTTCAACCAAATGTGGCAGAGATATCTGGAATTTTTAAAGTGCTAGGAGACGAAACGCGAATTCTTATTATTTGGCATTTGTTTCAAAATGGAGAAATATGCGTTAGTGAATTAGCCAAAAATCTCAATGTGAGTGCTTCGGCATTGTCTCATCACTTTCGAATACTCCGGCAGGAAAAATTGGTTAAGAAGAGACGAGCGGGCAAAAATATTTACTATAGTCTCGACGACGACCATGTTGTTTCTATGATTCACTCTGCCATCGTACACACAAATCATTAATACATAACGGAGGTTATTTTTATGAAAAAGACTTTTAAATTGGTTGGTTTGGACTGTGCCAACTGCGCAGCTAAGATCGAATCTTCGGTTCAGAAAATTCAAGGTGTTACTTCAGCAAGCGTAAATTTCATGACCACCAAAATGGTGCTTGAAGGTGATGATGACAAGATGGACGCTATTGTTGCAGAAGCTACTGCAATCGTAAAGAAGCTAGAACCAGACGTAGAAGTAAAGAAAGCATAAGGTGATAAGATGGACGCTAATAAGAAACGCTTAATTCGCATTATTATCGGTGCCGTGCTATTTGCAATCGCCGTTCTTCTGAATCTTAATAATTTCGCAGTTGAATTAGGGCTCTTTTTAGCGTCCTTTATCATTATCGGCGGCGATGTTGTTATAAAGGCGCTAAAAAACATTTCGCACGGTCAAGTGTTTGACGAAAACTTTTTGATGTGCATTGCAACCATTGGTGCTTTTATTATCGGAGAATATCCCGAAGGCGTTGCAGTTATGCTGTTTTATCAGGTGGGCGAGTTATTCCAGACCTATGCGGTTGATAAATCTCGCAAATCTATTGCAAGTCTGATGGATATCCGACCTGACTACGCAAATGTACAGCGCAATGGACAACTTGAAAAGGTTGATCCTGACGAGGTTGCAATCGGTGATATTATCGTTGTACGCCCGGGTGAAAAGATTCCTTTGGATGCTATCGTTCTTGAAGGAAGCTCTATGATTGATACCAAGGCGCTCACTGGTGAATCTGTACCCCGTGAAGCCAGTGTAGGTGACACACTTTTAAGCGGTTGTATCAATATGAGCGGCCTGCTGACAGCAAAGGTAACAAAAGAATTCGGTGAGTCTACTGTAAGCAAGATTTTGGACTTGGTAGAAAATGCGAGCACAAAGAAATCTAACTCGGAGAACTTTATCACAAAGTTTGCACGGTATTATACACCTGTAGTAGTAATTGTGGCGGCTCTGCTGGCTATCATTCCCCCGCTCGTAATTCCGGGAGCTACTTTTTCGGATTGGGTATACAGAGCCTTAACATTCTTGGTTATTTCCTGCCCTTGCGCATTGGTTATCTCTGTACCTTTGAGTTTCTTTGGCGGCATTGGTGCTGCATCCATCAATGGTGTGCTCATCAAAGGCAGCAATTATTTGGAAGCCCTGGCTCAAGCGGAAACAATTGTATTCGACAAAACCGGCACTCTTACAAAAGGTGTTTTTAAGGTTCAGAATATTTTCCCGAATGGAATTTCTGAGGAAGAATTGCTTCGTTTGACGGCATATGCAGAGAGCTATTCCAATCATCCGATTTCTCTTTCTTTAAAGGAGGCATTTGGTCAGGAAATTGATACTTCCCTGATTTCCGATGTAGAAGAGATTGCGGGTCATGGTGTCATCGCCATGGTAGACGGAAAGCAAGTAGCGGCCGGTAACAATAAAATGGTGAAACGGTTTGGTTTGCCAGATGTTGATATCGGAGATGCAGTTGGCACAATTGTTCATGTTATTGTGGATCAGGAGTATCGCGGCTATATCGTGATTGCTGACGAGGTCAAGGACGATGCGCCGCAGGCAATTGCCTTGCTGAAAAAGGAACAAGTAAGGCAGACCGTTATGCTTACCGGCGATGCCAAGGCAATTGGAGAAAAGGTGGCAAAGCAGTTAGGCTTAGATCAAGTGTATACAGAGCTGTTGCCCGGCGATAAGGTTGACAAGGTTGAAGAGTTGATGAGGCAAAAATCCTCCAACGGAAAATTAGTGTTTGTGGGAGACGGAATCAATGACGCCCCTGTTCTTGCACGAGCTGATTTGGGTATTGCAATGGGCGGACTTGGCTCAGACGCTGCGATTGAAGCTGCCGACATTGTCATCATGACAGATGAACCTTCCAAGATTTCGACTGCCATGAAAATTTCCCGCAAGACCTTGGGTATTGTGCGTCAGAATATTGTATTCTCGCTTGTCGTTAAATTTGCAGTTCTCATTTTGGGAGCTATGGGCATTGCAACGATGTGGGCTGCTGTATTTGCAGATGTAGGCGTGTCGGTTATCGCTATCCTCAATGCTGTACGAATTTTGAACGCAAAGCAGTATCGCTAATATAATGAAAAGCAGAACCGCAAGGGATACCTTGGTTCTGCTTTTCTGTTTAGGAGGAAATGTATGATACAGAAACCATCCATTTTGCTTGTTGACGATGAGATGAAAATTACCCAAGTGCTTGCGGCATATCTGCAAAAAGGCGGTTATGAAACAGAAATTGCTCACGATGGAAGAACAGCATTAGAATTGTTTGCAAATAAAGAATTTTCGCTGGTCGTGTTAGATTTAATGCTGCCGGATATTTGTGGAGAGGAAATTTGCCGGAATATTCGCTCTAAATCCCGGATTCCTATAATTATGCTGACTGCAAAATCTGATGAGCTCAATCTAATTCAGGGATTAAAGTTGGGGGCGGATGATTACATCATAAAGCCATTCAGCCCACGGACAGTTGTTGCAAAAATTGAAGCGGTGCTGCGAAGAGCCAAAGGGGATGAACTGGTTAGTGTACCTATTACCTTTGGAAATGGGTATCTGAGCATTGATTTTAAGAACAACCTTGTGAAAAAAGAAGGTGACATCGTGGGGCTGACGCCAACAGAATATAAAATTTTGAAAACCATGGCGAAGGCTCCTGGTAGAATTTTTACAAGAGATCAACTAATTGCTTTTGGCCTTGATGATAATTTTGACGGATATGACCGCAGCATAGATACTTATATCAAAAGTATTCGCAGCAAAATTGAACCGGATAGAAAAAGCCCAATTTTCATTCTAACCGTGCATGGCATGGGATATAAATTTGCCTCAGAATACCCTTTTAAGTAAGGTGGTCCTATGAAAAACACACTAAAAAGTAAAGCGGTCCTATCTTTTGCTGTCTTACTAATACTTTCAAGCTTCTCATTTGCAGTCGTTTTTAATTGGGGGTTAGATCAATTATTTCAAAATTATGCCACGCTGCAGCAGGAACGAAGAATGCAGCAAATTGTAACGCAAATCAATAATCTGTACATTCCTGACTCCAACAGCTTCCGCACAGATGGGTTAGAGGCGGTAGGAAATGCGGCTCTGCAAAACGGTATGATTTTACATGTTCAATCTATCAATGATGAGGTGGATTGGGACATCTCTTCGCACCGAGCTAAGGAGTGTCAGCTGATGCTACAGCATCGAGAAAGAAATATGCATAGCCGCTACCCAAATTTTGAAGGAAGCTATCAGCAAAGTGTGCTAGACCTCACGTATCAGGGGCAGGTGGTTGGCACTCTCACGCTGGGATATTACGGGCCTTATACCTTCGATGATATAGAATTGCAGTTAATCAATTCTCTAAACCGATTGCTGATTGGAATTGGAGTGATACTTTTATTGATAGCTGCCATATTCGGAAGTTATCTAGCGATGCATTTGACGCGCCCGATTCATCATGTTGTAAATGCTGCTCAAAAAATAGCACGTGGTGATTATCAGGTAAAAATACAGGAGCATTATAAAACAAAAGAAATCTCAGAGCTTATTACCGCAATCAATGAAATGGCAGAACAACTCAGAACAAAGGAGCTGCAAAAGCAAAGATTAACTGCTGATGTTGCACATGAGCTAAGAACGCCGTTGTGTAATCTTCAAAGCCATATGGAAGCTGTGATCGATGAAGTATGGGAGCCAACGCCTGAGCTGTTTCGCGGATGCTGTGATGAAATACAACGTTTAACAAATATTGTAAATCAGCTAAAGGAATTGACAGAGTATGAAGACCATCGGGTCGTTCTAGATAAAAGCAATTTTCAAGTTAGCAGTTTTTTTGATTCCATTTTAAGTTCTTTTGCTTTTTCGGCAAAAGAAAAAAAAGTTCGTCTTATAGTAGACTGCCAGAATTTCAAATCGATTTGCCTAGCAGATGAGCAGCGGATCAAACAATGTATAATAAATCTGGTTTCTAATGCAATAAAATATACGGAAAATGGCGGGACGGTAAAGATGACATTTAAGGAAGATGCCGATTTTTACTATTATGATGTGTCCGATACTGGAATTGGTATCCCATCGCAAGACATACCGCAGCTCTTTGAACGATTTTACCGTGTAGATGAATCCAGAGCGAGAAAAACCGGTGGCATGGGTATTGGACTGTCAATTACAAAGGCTATTATAGAGATGCACGGTGGAGCAATATGGGTCAATAGTGTAGTTGGGCAAGGATCTGTATTTTCATTTAAATTACCTAAAAACAGCATTTAAATAAGAATGGAGTCAGCCTTATCATTGTAAAGGCTGACTCCGTTTTTTCATAAGCTGAGAAGCAATCATTGATGAGATGGTGCCAAACAATGCGCCTGCAAGCACATCGCTGGAATAGTGTACATACAGATCGG
>JAQWCP010000063.1 GCA_028705905.1 Oscillospiraceae bacterium | reverse complement strand
CGCCACGGCCCACCGCGTCCCGCAGCCCCTTTTCCACGGCGGGGAAGAAGTTTCTCGGCACACTGCCACCAAACACATTCTCTTCAAAGACCATTTCTTCCTGGTCGCCCGGCTCAAACTCGATCCAGACATCGCCGAACTGGCCGTGGCCGCCGGACTGTTTCTTGTGCCGGCCTTGTACCTTCACTTTCTTGCGGATCTTTTCCCGGTATGCCACACGGGGCGTGGCCAGCTCCACTTCCACGCCAAATTTGTTCTTTAGCTTGGAGCAGAGGACGTCAAGCTGGATATCGCCAGCACCGGATATAACCATCTGACGGGTTTCGGCGTTGTTCACTATGCTGAAGGAAGGATCTTCTTCCTGCAGGCGGGTCAGGCCGGCAGCCACCTTGTCTTCCTGCCCTTTTGTTTTTGGCAAAATAGCCATAGCGTAGCAGGGCGGCGCAAATGCCATAGGCGGCAACGCCACAACACGCTTTGGATCGCTGAGGGTGTCCCCGGTTTTCAATTCGCCCATTTTGGCGATAGCACCGATATCCCCGCAGATTAGCTCTTTGACTTCGTCGCCTTTCTTTCCCTTCATGATATGGAGGCGGCCTACTTTTTCACTGTTCCCGGTCCGGGCGTTGGCCACTGTCATATCGGCAGTCAGCTTGCCAGAAAGGACCTTGACAAAGGAATATTTTCCATATTGATCCGACACCGTCTTAAAGACCAGTGCGCACATGGGGCCATTGGGGTCAAGCGGAATCTCTTCCTCTTCCCCGTTGATGGTTCCCACTTCCGCGACGCCTTCCAAAGGATTCGGAACCAAGCGGATAATTTGATCCAGCAGCGTCTGGGTGCCAAGGCCGGTTGCAGCGCTCCCGCAGACCACAGGAATCAAAGACAGCTCACGAATGCCGATGCGCAGGCCGCTCTGAATTTCCTCATCGGTAAATGCTTCCCCGGAAAAATATTTTTCCATCTTTTCTTCGCTGGTCTCGGCAACGCTTTCCATCAATTTGGCACGCAGGTTTTCCACCGCGCTTTGCGCCGTTTCCGGAATGGGAATTTCGTTCCGTTTGCCATTTTTGATCTCATAGGCTTTGCCGGACAACACGTCTGCAATGCCAAGCACCTTTTTGTCCGGGCCCCAGATGGGCGCAAACAACGGGCAGATAGAAGGGCCGTATTTTTCCTGCAGCGTTGCAAGCAGCCCATTATAATCGGCGTTTTCTTCGTCGACTTTAGAAATATAAATGATGCGGGGCTTTTTCCGCTCCGCCAGATACTTCCAGGCGCGCTCTGCGCCCACGCTAAGGCCGCCTTTTGCGGCACAAACGATAATCCCGGCGTCTGCCACCCGCAGAGCGCTCATCACTTCGCCGGCAAAGTCAAAATAACCCGGCGTGTCAATCACGTTGATTTTATGCTTATCGTATTCTACGGGCACTACGGTTGCGGAAATGGAAATTTGACGCTTGATTTCTTCCGAATCATAATCGCAGACCGTATTGCCATCTGGAACTTTACCCAGACGATCTGTGCCGCCGGTCACATACAGCATGCTTTCCGCCAATGAGGTTTTGCCACTTCCCCCATGACCCATCAAACAGATATTGCGGATATTCTGCGCATTATAGCTCATGTTTTGTTTCCTCTCCTTACCAACAATTTTAAGACGCCCCGCCTAGGACTCGTTTCAAAGCATTACTTGGTGATTATATCTCAAAATCGAAGGAATTACAATAAAAAATTCGGAAAAAATGGCAAAGGGGAAAAATTATTTTTCCATTACATGGGAAGACACCATTGCTTTTAATTGTTCTGCCTGCTTGGCGGTTCCGCACACCTCAATGCAAACGGGTTCCGCCAGATCAATGCTCAAAAGCCCCATGATCGATTTCCCATTCACCAAATATCGGCCTGCCCGCACATCCACTTCACAAGGCAAACTCGTGGCCGCATTCACAAACTGTTTCACATCATTGATGGAAGCAAGTTGCACAAAAAAGGACTCCATTGCCTCACCCTCCTTTTTAAATTTTGGTCTATACAGAGATGTTTCAATTATGGTATCATAATTAAGATCAATTATAACAGGCAGTAAAGAAAAAGCAACGGATATTTCTGCGCCGCCCTGGGGAGTGCAACGGAGGAACGTATGAAAATCGGCATCTACACATTGGGCTGTAAAGTGAATCAGTATGAAACCCAGGCGATGGAAGCCGCCTTGGCGGCACGGGGACATGCTTTGGTCCCCTTTGAATCAAAGGCCGACGCCTATGTGATCAATACTTGTTCCGTGACTGCCGTCAGCGACAAAAAATCCAGGCAAATCATCCGCAAGGCCCGGCGTCAGAACCCCGGCGGAATCGTCGCCGTCTGCGGCTGCTTTGCCCAGACCCATGCGGAAGAAGCGGGGCAGCTTCCTGTCGACCTCTTGTCCGGTACCGGAAACCGCATGGAGTTCATCGATGCGCTGGAGCAGGTATTCCTGTCTCGCCGTCCGCTCTATCAAATTGACAATGCTTTGATGCGCCGCACCTTTGAGCCGCTCCCTGCGGGCAGCCTGGAAGGACGTGCCCGGGCTATGCTGAAGGTAGAGGACGGGTGCGTCAATTTTTGCACATACTGCATCATTCCCTATGCCAGGGGGCCCGTCCGCTCCCTTCCCATCGAATCAGCCGTTTCCGAGGTGCGCCGCCTGGAAAAAGAGGGGTTTCGGGAACTGGTTCTCACAGGCATTGAAATTTCTTCTTATGGGGCCGATTTTCAAGACGGCACCGCTCTCATTGACTTAATGGAGGCGCTGGCAGGTGTCATAGGCGGCACCATGCGCTTGCGGTTGGGCTCTTTGGAGCCCCGCACCATCACAGAGGACTTTTGCAGGCGGGCGGCGGCATTGCCGTGCCTTTGCCCCCACTTCCATCTCTCGCTGCAAAGTGGCTGTGACGCCACCTTGCAGCGGATGAGGCGCAAATATGACACGGCTCGCTATCTGGAGTCTGTATCCCTTCTCCGGACACACTTTGACCACCCCGCCATTACAACGGATCTCATTGTCGGCTTTCCCGGTGAGACAGAAGAGGAGTTTTTGAAAACGCTCTCTTTCCTGCGCACTTGCGCCTTTTCTTCCATCCATGTCTTCCCGTATTCCAAGCGGCCAGGCACCCCCGCCGCTGAAATGGATGGGCAGATCCCCAATGGAGAAAAGGAGTCCCGCGCCCACCGGGCCGCTCAGGTGGCGGAGTCGCTCCAGACGGAATATTTACAATCATGGGTTGGTAAAACGCTGTCTGTTTTGGTCGAGCGAACAGAGGATGGCATCTCCCGGGGGCACAGTGAAAATTATCTGGAAGTCTCTCTCCCCCAAGCAGATCACCTGCGGGGGCAGATCGTTTCCGCCGCCATTACAGGAATAGACGGCAATCGACTCCTGGGCGTTATAAAATAGAAAAGAGGAGCTTAGAATGAAATTAACGGAAAACGCCATTGCAGTATTGGAAAAACGGTACTTGATCCGGGATGAAACCGGCACGCCGATGGAAACGCCGATCGCCCTGTTCCAGCGGGTGGCGTCCGCCATTGCAGAAGGAGACCGTTTTTTTGATCCCCAGTGCAACATAGATGCACTGACCCAGCGTTTTTACGACGTGATGACGAACCTGGAGTTTTTACCCAATTCCCCCACGCTTATGAATGCTGGGCGGCCTTTGGGGCAGCTCTCTGCCTGCTTTGTCCTCCCGGTGGGAGACTCCATGGAGGAAATCTTCGACGCCATCAAGCATGCTGCACTGATCCACAAAAGCGGCGGCGGCACCGGTTTCTCCTTTTCCCGTCTGCGGGCAAAGGGCGCGCCGGTCAATTCCACCGGCGGCGTGGCCAGCGGGCCCGTCAGCTTTATGAAGGTATTCAACGCCGCCACCGAAGCCGTCAAGCAAGGGGGCACCCGCCGCGGCGCCAACATGGGGATTCTGCGGGTGGACCACCCCGACATTTTGGAATTTATTTCTTGCAAGAATGCATTGGGAGAAATTACAAATTTCAACATCAGCGTAGGACTTACAGAAGCCTTTATGGAGGCGGCGGAAGACGGGCGGGAATATGACCTGGTCGACCCCTCTTCCCACAAAGTGATGGGAACGCTGAACGCCAGGGATGTATTTGACACCATTGTGGACTCTGCCTGGCGCACCGGGGAGCCGGGCATTGTCTTTTTGGACCGGCTCAACCGGGACAACATGACCCCGACTTTAGGCGAAATTGAGGCAACCAACCCCTGTGGAGAGCAGCCGCTGCTCCCGTATGAATCTTGCAATTTGGGCTCTATCAATTTGGCCCAACATCTGGTGGAGCAAAACGGCACCTATCAGATGGACTGGGAAAAACTGAAGGAAACCACTCGCACGGCTGTCCATTTCTTGGACAACGTGATAGAGGTCAATGCCTACCCCCTGCCGGAAATTGAACGGGTTACCAAGTTGACCCGAAAAATTGGTTTGGGTGTCATGGGCTTTGCCGATGTGCTTTTGCGGCTTAACCTCCCTTATAACAGCGAGGAGGGTGTGGCCCTAGCCAAAGAAATTATGTCTTTGATCCACGATACCGGCGTAGCGGAAAGTCAGGCGCTGGCAAAGGTGCGCGGGGCCTTCCCCCTCTTTGCGGAAAGCACCTGGAAAAACGGCCCCGCCATGCGCAATGCCACCATCACCACCATCGCCCCCACAGGAACGCTTTCCATTTTATCTGGCGTCTCCGGGGGAATTGAACCGGTATTTGCCTATGCTTATATCCGGAATGTAATGGACAACACCCACCTGGTGGAAACAAACCACATTTTAAAAGAACGGCTGACGGACGCCGGGCTTTATGATGAATCGCTGATGAGCCAAGTGGTGGAGCAAGGCAGTGTGGCCCATATCGACGGCATCCCGGAGGAAATCAAACGGGTTTTTGTCTGCGCTCACGATGTGTCTCCCGAGTGGCATGTCAAGATGCAGGCGGCGTTTCAGATGTACACAGACAACGCCGTCTCCAAAACGGTCAATTTCCCCACCGCCGCCACGCGGGAGGATGTAGCGTCCGTCTTCCATTTGGCGTTTCAGTCCGGCTGCAAAGGCGTGACCATTTATCGGGACGGCTCCCGGGATAATCAGGTGCTGAATATCGGTGCCGTTGGCAGCGATGGAGAGCCGGGCTGCCTGGACTGCAACGGGATGGAACACACATCCGACACTTTCTCCTCCGTTGCGCCCCGTCCCCGGCCAGACATCACCACCGGTTTTACGGAAAAGGTGAAGATCGGCTGTGGCAATCTGTACATCACCGTCAATTATGACGACAAAGGCATTTGTGAGGTGTTCACCAATACGGGCCGCGCCGGTGGCTGCCCCTCCCAATCGGAAGCAACCGCCCGTCTGATCTCCATTGCCCTGCGCAGTGGCATCCAAAGTGAAGCCATTGTGGAGCAGCTCAAGGGAATCCGCTGCCCATCCACCATCCGCCAGGCCGGCATGAAGGTCACCTCCTGCCCTGACGCCATTGGCAAAGTGATCCAAAAAGTACAAACATATTCCAGCGCAGCGCAAGTGTCAGTTCCCGCCGCGCCTTCTGAGATACAGGATGTGGCACCCCAAGAGATGGAAACGCCCCGGCACTGCCCGGATTGCGGCAGCCCGCTGGAGCATGAAGGCAATTGCGTCTGCTGCCGCAGCTGTGGATACAGCAAGTGCGGATGATGAAACCATTTCGGCAAATTCATTCTGCCATATGATACTAAAAAATAAATCGTTTCGATCGAAATAGAATGGAGCACCTGACAATGGAACATCCTCTTCACATGGCACTGTGCTGTGTCTGCACATACCAGCCCATCAAGGCCCTCGCTCCCCTCTCTCACTTGTCCTCCTTGCTCTCTTTGCTGGAAGAGCCGTCTCCCGCGCCGGAGGCCGTATTTCATGCGTATACCAGCATTTTTTACAGTCTGTCCAAAGACGGATATGCCTCTCTCGGCCAATGGGTGTTCGACCAGCTTCGTTTTTTAGAATCGCCTTATGGGGAAGCCGCCGGGAAAGAATGTGAAACACCGGCGCTGCGCGCCGCTGCAAAGCAGGAGATCCACACGTTCTCCCGTGTGGCGCACCTGTCTTGCAGTACGCTGAAAGCCAGCATGGCGCAGATTCTTCCGCCCCAATGGACACAGGCGGTCTCCTTGCTGCCCGAGTGGCAGTGTGACACCCCTTTTGATTTTGAAAGCCTGACGGCATTCTACCGGACCAATGGAAGCGGCATTTTTGCCCGTTACCGGGCGTTCATCTGGGAAAACCAGCAGCTGACCCCAGTTCCGAATCCAGATATGCCCACGGAGGAAGAATTGATCGGGTACCGGCTGCAGCGGGACCAAGTGGAAGAAAACACACAGGCCCTCCTCTCCGGGCATTTCGTCAACAATGTGTTGCTCTATGGCGAAGCTGGAACGGGAAAATCGGCCACCGTGAAGTCTTTGCTGGCTGTCCCCGGCTTTGAAAATCTGCGGCTCATCGAGGTGCAGAAGGAACAGCTGGATACCCTGCCCCAACTGATGCGGCATCTGAGTGGGAAAAAGCAAAAATTTATTTTGTTTTTGGACGATCTCACTTTTGAGGCTGGGGACACAACCCCCTCCGTTTTGAAAACCATTTTGGAGGGGGGGCTGGAGCCTCGTCCTGTCAATACGGCCATCTACGCCACGTCCAACCGCCGGCATCTGATCCGGGAGTTCTTCAGCGAGCGGAGCAAAGGCGACGAGCTGGACCCGGAAGAGACCATCCAAGAAAAAACATCTCTCACCGAGCGGTTCGGTCTGCGCATTCCCTATTTGAGTCTCAACCAGGCCGATTATCTTTCTCTTGTGGAGAAATTGGCAGAGAAAGAGCAGCTGCCATTGAAAACAGCAGCATTGCAAAGAATGGCGCTCCAATGGGAAATGTACCATCCCGGCAGAACGCCCCGGGCGGCGCGTCAGTTTATCGCCAGTCTTCAAGCCGATACAAAACCGAGTTAAATTCTACGTCAAACGGCCCGAGCCGTATAAAATGAGCCAAACGTAACAAGTTATAAACTAGAATTATGCATCATTTTGATGGAATCATTTTACGGCCTATCCTCTCGAGAGGATAGGCCGTAGAAGCAGGAGGGCATTGCCGTGTTAAAATCACCTTTCTTCTCTTTCACAGCAGATGTCGTTTCACTCTATTTTGACAAGCGCGTTTCCCGTTCTGCCGCAGAGCTGGCCTTTTTCTTTACCCTGACCTTTTTCCCCCTGCTCATCTGCATCAACGCACTCTCCGATCTGGTTCATTTGAATGAATCACCTTTCCTGGAGCTGCTTTCCAAATTCATGCCGGAAAGCAGTGCCATTGTATTAACAGATTATCTGGATTATATTTCCGGCAATCAGTCTACCGCGCTTTTCATCGGCGGCCTGATCTTGATGGTTTCCTCTTCTTCCGCCGCGTTCCGTTGTCTTTTGAACATCACCGGCGATATTTATGGCCAGCCCCTTTTTTCCGCTCTGCGTAACCTGATTGTCAGCTTTTTGTCCTCTGCACTCCTACTCCTGGTTCTGTATACCAGCATTTTGCTCCTCGTCACCGGCGATTGGTTTATTTCCTTACTCAACGTCCATTTTGG
>JAQWCP010000062.1 GCA_028705905.1 Oscillospiraceae bacterium | reverse complement strand
TAAGAAAAATCTCTTCTCCATCCACAAAAACCTGATGACGATCCACGTGAATCGAGATCTTTCCCACCGTTCGGTCCGGGGACTGCTGCGGAACGGTCCGCCGCAGGAGCGCCTTCACCCGGGAGATCAATTCCATCATCCCAAATGGCTTTGTGATATAATCGTCCGCCCCACTGTCAAGACCTTTGACTTTGTCATACTCTGCGCCTTTGGCGGTGACAAGAATCACTGGTAGCACGCGGGTGGAAGGAGACGAACGCAGTCGCTTTAAAAGAGAAAGGCCATCTTCTTCGGGAAGCATAATGTCTAAAAGAAGCAGCTCCGGCATCTTCTGCCGGAGCGCCTCCATCAGCTCGGTGCCGGATGGAAAGCCGAGGGCTTCAAACCCGGCGGTTCGAAGCGTATAGACAATGAGTTCCCGGATGCCTTCGTCATCTTCCACACAGTAAATCATGCCTCTTCTTCTCCCTTGTGCCGGCCGGTCATAGCAAATTCCACCCACTCGGCGATATTGGTCGCATGGTCGCCAATCCGCTCAAAATATTTGGCAATCATGAGGAGGTCAACGGCATACTCGCCCCGTTCCGGGTGTGTGCCAATGAGCGAAATAAGCTCGCTCTTGACCCGGTCAAAGAAATCGTCCACCACATCGTCATACGCAATGACGGACTGGGCCAGGTCAGTGTCCCGCTTGACAAATGCATCAATGCTTTTGGTTACCATATGGATAGTAGCCTCTGCCATTTGTCCAATGTGCAATGGAGGATCAGACGCGTTGATGTGCGCCATGGTAACAATTTCGGCAATGTCGGATGCCTGATCTCCAATTCGCTCCATATCGGTGATCATTTTCAGTGCGGAAGAAATGAGCCGCAGATCCCGGGCTACGGGTTGCTGCTGCAAAAGCAATTTCAGGCAGAGTGTTTCGATTTCACGTTCTTTTTCATCAATTTCCCGGTCCACATCCACAGCGTGGGCGGCCAATTTCAAGTCACTTTCCAAAAGCGCCTTAGCGGCACTTGCAATGGCTGTTTCGCAAAGAGCACCCATTTGAATCAGCTCTGTATTGAGCAGTTGAAGTTGTTCGTCGAATCGGCTACGCATCATCCAAACCTCCCTGTAATATAGTCTTCTGTACGCTTGTCTTTCGGCATAGCGAACAGATGTTCTGTTTTGCCGTGCTCCACGACTTCCCCCATCAGGAAGAAGGCGGTTTTGTCAGAAATACGCACGGCCTGCTGCATGTTGTGTGTCACCATAATAATAGTATATTCTTTTTTCAGCTCCACTGCAAGCTCTTCAATTTTTAATGTGGAAATGGGGTCCAGAGCGGAGGTGGGTTCATCCATCAAAAGGACATCAGGCTGCACAGCCAAAGCTCTTGCAATACAGAGCCGCTGCTGCTGCCCGCCTGACAGACCCAAAGCGCTTTTTTTCAGCCGGTCTTTGAGTTCATCCCAAATGGCTGCACTGCGCAGAGACTGTTCTACAAGGGCGTCTAATTTTGCTTTCGAGCGGACCCCATGGGTACGGGGGCCAAATGCCACCTTGTCGTATACGCTCATGGGAAATGGATTTGGTTTTTGAAATACCATACCAACCCGCTTCCGCAATAAATTGACATCCATGTTCCCGTAAACATCCACCCCGTCCAGCTTGATGGAACCTGTGATTTCACAGCCCTCTACCAGGTCGTTCATACGGTTTAGGCTTTTCAATAAAGTGGACTTACCGCAACCGGAGGGGCCAATGAACGCTGTGATTTCCCCGGCGCTCAGGTTCAGGTTGATGTCTTTCAGAGCCTGAAAGTCACCGTAATAGAGATTTAAATGTTCGATCGTAAATTTATCCATCGTTTTTATCCTTTCGCAACTTTCCGTGCAATGAATCCGGCCAATGCATTGATGCCAAGCACCAGAACAAGCAGCACAACTGCTGTGGCGAATGCCTGGTTTGTATAGAGTCCTTCGTTGGAAAGCGCATACATATGAACAGAAAGTGTCCGGCCGGAAGACAAGAGGTTCTTTGGAATCTCTGCAACGGTGCCGGCGGTATACATGAGCGCTGCCGTTTCCCCAACGATTCGCCCGATGGCCAGGATGATGCCGGCGAGAATCCCTGGTGCCGCAGAGGGCAAAACGATACGGAATACCGTGCGCAGCCGTCCGGCGCCCAAACCAAAGCTTCCTTCCCGGTAAGTGTCGGGAACCGATTTCAGCGCTTCTTCTGTGGTGCGCATGATGAGGGGGAGAATCATAATCGCAAGCGTCAGCGCGCCCGCCAGAATGGAGAGACCCATGCCAAGGGCAACCACAAAGAACAGAGAGCCAAACAGCCCATAGACAATGGAAGGCACGCCGGAGAGCGTCTCGGCGGTGATGCGGATCAGATTGACAAGCCGGTTACCACGTTTTGCATATTCCACCAGATAGATGGCTGCGAAGATGCCCAAAGGGGCTGCAACCAAAAGAGAGAGGAAGGTCATGATGATGGTATTGATGAAAGCGGGCAGCAGGGAAACGTTTTCTGTTGTATAGTGAAGCGAGAAAAGGTCCCAAGACAAGTGGGGGATGCCGTTGACCAGCACGTAAACCAACAAAAAAAGCACAACCACTGCAGTGAGAATGGCCGCCAGGTTTACCAACAGGAATAAAATGAAGGATCTTGGCTTTCTTCGATACGCTACCATTTTCTGGCGCCAGGTGGTTTGATTGATTGGTTTCATGTCTCTGTCCTCCGCTGAATGAGAGAGAAGCACAAATTAATGATTAAAATAAAGACAAACAGCACAACGGCTGTTGCAATCAGCGCTTCTCGATGTAAGTCTGCCGCATACCCCATTTCCAGCACAATGTTGGCGGTCAGTGTGCGAATGCCTTTGAACAGGTCGCTGGTAATCCATACCTGGTTGCCCGCTATCATGACAACGGCCATCGTTTCACCAATGGCTCGCCCCACGCCCAGGACGACACCCGCCAAAATCCCCGATTTTGCAGCAGGTATTGTAGCGCGGAAGACGCTTCGTTCATGGGTGGCACCCAAGGCGAGTCCGCCTTCATAATAACTTTCAGGCACCGCACGGATGGCGGCTTCCGCCGTTCCGATGATGGTGGGTAAAATCATAATGCCCAGCAAGATGGAGGCTGCCAAAATGCTTTTTCCGGTTCCACCGCCAATCTTGCTGATGGCGGGAACCAATACCATAAGGCCAAAAAAGCCATAGACAACAGACGGAATGCCGGCCATGAGATTGACAATGGGTTTTAAGATGCCATAAATGGGTTTTGGGCAAAATTTAGCCAAATAAACCGCTGTTAAAATCCCGATGGGAACCCCAATGACCATGGCGCCGACGGTGATATATAAGCTGCCGACAATCATTGTGAAAATGCCGTAGACATTGCTGCTGGGACGCCATTCCGTTCCAAAGAGAAACTCAAATATGCCAATTTTCCCAATGGCGGGGATGCCGTTTACAAAGAGGAATACGCAGATGAGGATGACAGCCAGAATACAGGTACAGGCGGCCAACAGGAATACGCCTTTCATAATAGATTCTTTGTAATGTTTCATATTCATTCTCCACAGGGCAAATGGGTCGACGATTTTGCCGACCCATTTGCTGATTCTGTTAATTTGCGGCGGCGATTACATCAGCCCAAGAGGTGGTTTCTCCCTTGAAGATGGATTTTACTTGTTCGCTGGTCAGATTCTCCGCGGGATTTTCTTTGTTGACAATGACAGCGATGCCGTCCATGGTGATAACAGTGGAGGTCAAGCCTTTTGCCAATTCGCTGTCCTTTAGTTCGCGAGAAGCCATCCCGATGTCGCAGATCCCGTCAATGGTAGAGATCATGCCGGTGGTGGAGTCGCTCTGTTGGACTTCAATGCTGGCGTTTGGATTGATCTGCAGATAAGCTTCTTTCAGCTTCTCCATAACGGGGGTGACAGAGGAAGAACCTGCCACGACGATTTTGCCGGAGGGCTTACTGCCTGCATATGCCCCAACAGTGGGAACGCTTACATATCCGTTTTCTTCTACCACTGCCTGACCGTCTGTGCTTAAAATATAGCCGATGAAATCCTTTGCCACGTCGCTCAAATCGCTTTTGGTTGCAATGTTAAATGGCCGGGCAATTTTGTATGTGCCATTTTTTACATTTTCCACCGTTGCTTCGCTCCCATCAATTTGAACCGCTTTCACAGTGTCGTTCAGAGAGCCCAGGGAAATGTAGCCAATTGCGTATGGTGTGCTGGAAATGGTGGTCATCATAACGGAAGTGCTGTTGGTGATATCCGCGCCGGGGGTGGTTTGATCCACTTTGTTGCCGGCTGCATCTTTTTCTTCAATTCCAAACAGCTCAATGAATGCACCTCGAGTCCCTGAGCCGTCTTCTCTGGATACAACGGAAATAGACTTGGATGAATCAAACTGGGATTGGTCACCGCCGTTGTTTCCACAAGCGGCAAGACCGGTCATCATCAGCATGGCGAGGGCAAGCGTACCCACTTGTTTTTTCAGTTTCATGTTCATTCTCATTCTCCTTTATCTCGTCGGATTTTGTTTTCTGTCATTTGTTCTTACAATTGATATCTTACCGACTGTTTGTAAAGAACAAAAGCAGGAAAATGTTAAATGTATGTAAAACCGTTTTTTACAGAATGGGACGAGAACTTCTGAAACCCGGCGGTCTGGCCCATCCTTTATTGTATGTCGGTTACAGAAGAGCCATGCAGATTTTACGGGAGAGAAATAGCGCCTTGACTATTTTGCGTCAAGGCGCTATGGAATACCAGCGCAATGGGAAGGAAAAGGTATCAACGAATGGACACAAGCATTTTTGACACGGCGCCACGAGTAATGGGGTCGTTGGGCGTGATTTTGTTTTGATACCCGGAGAGGATGTCCATGGAGGACAAAAGCTCCATGGAGGGCCTGGCCCAAGTGGGCACGGTGTTTCCATCCGAGAAGCCCAGGGCAGTTTGGGGGTAGCCCCGTTGCAGCGTCCGGGCCAAAATGGTGGATACCTCTGCCCGGCTGATATTTTCATTGGGCAGGAACACCAACGCTCCATTTTGCGCAGAACCGTTGAGCACCCCGGCGGCATAGACTGCCTTCACGGCGTTTTCTGCCCAATCCGGGATCTCATTGGCATCGGCAAAGGGCAACGTCGTACCGGTGGTGTTTGAAAGGTTCAGCTTCAGGAACCGGGCCAGCATGACTGCAAACTCTGCCCGTGAAATATTTTTGTCCGGCTGGAAGGTATAGCCCGAAGTGGTGTAGACGCCCAGGGCGATTTGGTGGTCATAAAGGTATTGGGCATACGATTTGCACCAATGAGACATGGTGTCCACAAAGGCATTGCTGCTGCTGGAGCCAATGTCCCGGCTGGTGCGGGAAACATTGCCGCTGATATCTTCGGCTGTGAGCGTGAGACGGTGCAGCTTCCCGTTGCTTGCAGGCAAAGTGGCGGTGAGCTTGCCGGTGGAGGCGTCCAGCGTGAAGGCCAGGTTTGTGCCGTCGTACGTCAGGGAGATCCGCTCCTTGACCGTGGTGGGATCGAGGTTATCTTTCACCTGCCCTGTGATCTTGGTTCCACTGATGGAAAGGGAAAGGGTGGGGGGTGTTTGATCCGCAAGGGCCTCATTGGAAGAGGTGAAATGATCAAAGTACAGGACACCCTTTTGCTGCTTTGCACAGGAAATTTTCACGCTTTCCACCGATGTGGTTCCACCGGGCAGGGAGACCGCGCAGCGCTTCCAGCCTGTAAAACTCAGCGAGGTGACAGGGAGGGTGCGGACAACCCCTTTTGCTTTTACATCCATGGAAACATCGTTCCCAGATCCATCGCCATAGATCCAGAGGGTCAATTGGGTTTCCCCTGACGCGATGGGAAGGGTGGTATGAAATTGGGCGGGTGATGTTCCATTGCTTTTATACGCGACTTTTAAACTCTGCTTTCCGGATCTTACATAATCCAGGTTGGTTTGTGGGGAGAGGGTAGCGGTTTCTGTGCCAGACACCGAGGAAAGGGAAGATTCGAACGATTCCACCGGCAAAATATGGCCAACCACTGTCACGGGGATCGAATATGATGTGCCACCAGCGGAAACGCGTAGCGTACCGCTGCCGCTTTTGGCGGCGGCGGTAAACCGGCCCTGGGTATCTACCGTGCCGACACCACCGGTTGTACTCCATTGGAAGCAAGTGTTTTGTGCCCTCAAGGCCAAATTGCGATACGTTGCGGTTGCGGTCAGATCCACCAGGGCATTGGGCGCAACGGTTAAACTGGTGACGGCCTTTCCGGATGCGTTGCTGAGCGTAATGGTGCTGGGGATTTTGATGACCGTCACAGTGGCATCGCCGGAAGCCTCCTCTGCAGAGACGGAGACGGTGCAGTTGCTGGCCTCGCCGCCAGCGGTGAATAGGCCATCGGAAGAGATGACGCCGTCGCCATTATGAATGGCATAGGTAAGGGGGCCATCATATGGCATCGTATGGTAATTGGTATCAAGCGCAATGGCGGAAATGGGGAGCGTTGCGCCGCAAAGCAGGAGGGCATCGTAAGGCTCTACATGGAAGCTGCTTAAAATGCCGCTGGGCTGTGTGTTGGAAACCAGCAGGAAGCACGTGGAATTGGCCCGCTGGGTGCCGTCGGAGGGGCTGTTGATCAGCTCCATAGAGGTGTCCTCTGGCATGGTAACACCAAGGGAAGTGGACCCGCCCCCGTCTAAACAGATGGCATCCACACAGCCCAATTCCAGCAAACGACTTGCAACTTGTGACATGGATGCGCCAATGCTATAAGTGGGTTGCCGGCCGTCGATGGTATAAAAGATAATTTGGCCGTCTGCTTTGATGCCAACGGCAGTGCGCGGCGCACTGCCCGTGGGAAGGCCGGAAACTACTTTTCCGTTTTCCAGAAGGCGGTACAGACCACCCATTGCATATTCTGCGTCGTTCCAGCGGGTGTCCGCGCTGGAAATGGAAAGCTGCACTTGGTCGCCAGCGCGCATATTCCGCAAAGTGCTCAGGTGCCAGGCGCTGCCGGAGGCACTGACAGACAGAACGATTTTCCCTGGCTCCAGCTTCGTGGCGCCGGTGGCTTCCGTTACTTTTTCCACTGTGGCTGTGACGACTTCACCAATCTGGAGGCCATTTACGCCTGTTTCCGGCAAAGTCAAGATGACATCAACGCCGGCCTTTGTATTCAATGTTGTGGCGCCGAAATCTTCCGTAAAGAGGTAGACGCCCCCTTCAGAACTGCGCACCTTGTTCATCCCCGCAAGATCAAAGCTTGTCCGTCCGTTTTCCCCTGTAACGGCTTTGATGGTCAGATTGGGTGTGCCGATAAAAGCCGTGCCGTCATCCAGAATGCCGATGGCGGACAGGTAGGAAGAGGAAGACCGCACAGCGCCCTCTGTGACAACGATTCCAAGGGGGACGCCGGTGTTGACCACATAGTAGTCTCCATTGATGCCGGCCACCACTTGGCTGCCGTCTGCCTCCAAGGCTTGGGCGGACGTTGTCAGGGTGGATTTGCTGGTGATTTTATTGCCATAAGAAACAATGGGGAGAACGGTTTTGTTCGGCGTATAGGAAATAGAATGTTCCTGCCGAAGGTCGCTGTATGTAGCGCTCCAAAAGACACCTTTTGCAAGGGTGGTTCCGTGAGAGAGCTCGGTTTCCACAATTTTGACATCGGAGCC
>JAQWCP010000061.1 GCA_028705905.1 Oscillospiraceae bacterium | reverse complement strand
AGCGTCCGTCCAGCCCGCCCCGTCTACAAACGCGCGGGTAAGCCTTAATGTATTGCTGTTTTCGCCCTTCGGCGATCCATTCAGCACAAGTACGTTCATTTGCATTCTCCCTCCAGCAAGGCGATTGCTCTGTTTACCCATTCAAGTCCGGCGCGGTAAGATATTTCACCAAATAGTGCGACGACCTTCCAATACTTTATTTGATCTTCGTTGTCAACAAGCGCGCCATACTGGGCAATCGACTCGGGTACCGCGCCAAAGGCCTCGCTCTGTCCGACGCATGCCTCACGATATTTCCGCAGCATGGACAAAGCCTCTCCATTCTCCATTTCTCCGGCGAAAAAGACGCGCATAAGAAACGCACTCCTTACCCGCATCGCGTCGTCTATGTCCGCTTCAGATGTGCAGAGCCAGCTTTTGAGCTCCTCTTTTCCGCTGCCTGTGATGGTATAGACACGCTTATTTGGTTTTTCATTTTGAATAACCTGCTCGCTATTGACCCATCCTTTGCGTTCCATCGCGGCAAGCTCGCGGTATATCTGGCTGGTTTGCGCCTGCCAAAAAAACGACAGCGACTCTTTAAAGGCTTTATCCAGTTCATAACCGGTCATTGACCCGTAGTTCAGCAGACCAAGCATACCATGCCTAAGCGACATAATATCATCCCCTTGTGATATATTCAACTTGTTGAATATATCACAAGGGGATTGTTCTGTCAATTTCTATTACTATACATTTTATCTGCAGTTTAACTTGATGATAGATGCAGTTTAATATGCTTGCTTATACTGGTTCTGTACCAGACGGCAAGCGAATTTTTACTTTAAGAGGTTTATTCAATATGGAAACGAAAAGTCATGTGCTTTTGGCTGGATATCTGCTGAGGCAGATCCCGACTGTTGATTCGGTGATACACCAAAAGGTATTTGCTTTGGGGTGTATTGAACCGGATTTTAATATGTTCTCTTATCTGAAAGGCTTCGCCAAATGCCAAAAGCTCAGGGGGCACAATTACAATAACTCAGTTAACTACATCATACACGGGCTGAAAAAATTGCAGAGCAAAAATAACTGGAATTTGCGTGATTACTATCGGCTGGGAAAGCTGATGCACTATCTCGCGGATGCCTTCACTTATCCCCATAACGACAGCTTTACGGGGACTCTTTGGGAACACCGTGTTTATGAGGCGCATTTGCATGCGTATTTTGTGGCTTACCTAAAGCAACGCAGCGAAGAAAATAGGGCGAATTGCCTCCCAAATATAAGAGAATATATCGGTGATGTTCACAGACAGTATATGAAAACATCCGGAGATCTAAAGAACGACGCGGCGTATATTACACAGGTGACAAGCTGGGTAATGCGAGCTTTGGTCCAGGGCTTAGCACCGGCACGTTATGAGAAAGGTGAGATACCTTATGAAAATACTGATTACAACAGACTGGTATGCACCAACCGTTAATGGAGTTGTTACCTCCGTGCTGAATCTGCGCAGAGAGCTTATAGCGCACGGGCATGAGGTTTGCGTCCTAACCTTGTCGCAGACCACCCGTTCCTTCGAAGCAGAAGGCGTGACCTATATCGGATCGGTTGGGGCAGGAAAGGTCTACCCCGGCGCCAGAATCAAGACTGCTTTTTTCAGCAGCCTTGTGCAGGACTTGATAGACTGGCAACCAGACCTCATTCATTCTCAATGCGAATTCTCCACATTCTTTATTGCGCGTAAAATCGCAAAAAAGTTAGATATTCCAATTATCCATACCTATCACACGGTCTATGAGGATTATACCCATTATTTTTCGCCCAGCAAAAAGTGGGGGCGCTTCATGGTCGCGTTCCTATCACGCTGGGTGATTGAACCGACCGCCTGTGTGATCGCACCTACTGAAAAGGTACGGGCAATTTTACACGGCTATGGAATCGACCGGGACATTCATGTGATTCCCACCGGCATCGACCTGAGCCGGTTCACACAAGCGCCCCCGCCGGAAAGACGGTGTGCCATAAGAAAACAGCTTGGCATACCGGAGGAAAACCGCGTCCTGCTCTATGTAGGCCGCCTTGCAAAAGAGAAGAATCTGGAGGAGCTGCTCCGGTACCACACGAAACAGAACATGCAATTCCTCACGTTTCTGATCGTCGGCGACGGCCCTCACCGCGATGCGCTGGAACAAATGGCGTCGGAGCTTGGTGTCCGGGACTCCGTGCGGTTTGCCGGAATGATCCCGCCGGAAGAAATCGGAGACTATTATCATATCGGCGACATGTTCGTTAGCGCCTCCGTCAGTGAAACCCAGGGACTTACATACATCGAGGCCCTGGCCTCCGGTCTGCCAACACTATGCCGCATGGATGAGTGTCTTGACGGCGTTGTTTTAAGCGGATACAACGGCTGGCAGTACGAAAATGAGCGGGATTATCTGGAGAAGCTGGACAGCTTCTTCGCCAGCGCAGAAATGCGGAAGACCATGCGGGAAAATGCGGCTGCGTTCGCGCGGCAAAGGTTTTCATCGACCGTGTTCGCGGAAAAGGCGGAACGCGTCTATCTTGATGTTCTTGGCGAATCGGCCGTCAATGAGAGGTCGGCCTGTCCGGGGGTGATTTCATGCCGATAAACCTGGCAAGGAAAACCATTTGTGTCTGCTCGGCTCTCAGCCTGATAGCCTGTATTGTTTTTTCGATTTACGCCATTAACAGGCAGCTGTTTACATCGCAAGAGGCTCTGCAGGCATATATTGCCGGGTTTGGCGCGATGGGAGCCCTGGTGTTTATCGCTTTTCAGGCAGTTCAGGTGATTATCCCAATCCTACCGGGGGGACTTGGATGTCTGGCGGGCGTCCTGCTTTTTGGGCCGTGGACAGGCTTTCTTTACAATTATATCGGGATTTGCGCCGGTTCTCTCGCGGCGTTCGCCATTTCCAGAAACTGTGGGAAGCCTGTTCTATATGCCATTTTTAATGAGAAGACCATTGCAAAATACGAGGCGTGGACAGGTAGCGAGAGTAAATTTGCGAAGTGGTTCGCCATTGCCATCTTTCTTCCGGTAGCTCCAGATGATTTTCTATGTTATCTGGCAGGCACCACACAGATGAGCTGGCGGAAATTCACAGCAATTATTCTGCTGGGTAAACCTGCCGCCATCGCGCTTTACAGCTTGGGGCTGAATCTGATTTTGCAGCAGATCATATCGCTGGTGCAGTAGGAAAGGAGTTTTTTTATGCGGATCACTTTATATTCCGGCTGCCTGCAGCTGGTGCGAAAAAGCGGTGTGGGACAAGCTGTCCTTCACCAGAAAGCTATGCTGGAGTATGCTGGCGTTGAAACAACGGATAAATGTGAAAAAGACGCGTCGGCCGTACATATTAACACTGTATTCCCCGACTCGCCGGTGGCGGCTTGGCTGGCACGCCGTCGGAACAGAAAGGTCGTCTATTACGGTCATTCCACGATGGAGGACTTCAGAAATTCTTTTAAGGGCTCCAATGTATTCGCGCCTCTGTTTAAACGCTGGATTATCCATTGCTACGGGCTCGGCGATGTCGTCATCACACCCACGCCCTATTCAAAAAGGCTGCTGGAAAGCTACGGGATTAAAAAGCCGATCTACAGCCTTTCCAACGGAGTCGATACGGGTTTCTTCGCGCCCAGCCCGGAGCGTCGCGCCGCATTCCGGGTAAAGTACGGGCTTCGCCCGGAGGATAAAGCCGTTATTTCCGTGGGTCATTATATTGAGCGCAAGGGTCTTACGGATTTCGTTGAGCTTGCCCGCAGTATGCCTGAAGTACGGTTTTTCTGGTTCGGCTATACCAATCTGAACTTTGTGCCGAAACGCATCCGCACCGCGATTCAAAACGCGCCGATAAACCTCAAGTTCCCCGGCTATGTGGAGCGGGATGAGCTGAGGGACGCTTATTGCGGCTGCGACCTGTTCGCGTTTCTTTCCAGCGAGGAAACCGAAGGAATTGTGGTGCTGGAGGCGCTCGCCTGCGGTATCCCCGTGCTTGTCCGGGATATTCCGGTCTATGAAGGCTGGCTTTTCGATGGGAAGAACGTTTATAAGGCAAACGGACAAGAGTTTAAGTCAAAAGCAATCGGGATACTGACCGGCGCCCTGCCCGATCTTACGGCTTCCGGGTTGCAGGTGGCGCAGGAGCGCAGTCTTGAAGCAGTGGGCGAAAGGCTCCTTGCGATTTATCGGAAAGAGAACATTTTATCCTCAGTTTATCTTCAGGCAAACGGCAGTTTAGAAGCAACTGATACAATCATCGCACAAACTTGCAAGGAGGGGCCACTATGAACAAGATGCAGTCGAAGATACTGAATATGGATTTCCAAAAAGCGGCCAAGCGATTTGTTCTTCTGTCGTTGATTATCGTCGTTTTAGGAGGCATTTTAACTGGATTTATGTTCCGCACTCAGATCGGCGAGGTCATTGCCTACCATCAAACCTATGAAAATAGCAGGGAAAATGGGATGCAAAAGGATATCGAAGAAAATGCCCGATATGACGGCGAGAACCGCGAAGACCGCGGACGGGAGCACGATTATGAAGAATCCAACTTCCTTGAGTCCGGTCTGTTTACAAAACCCACGGTCGGCGCACACATTGTGTTCTTTACTTATGCGGCTCTCTGTGCGCTGATTGCCCTTGTCTACTGGCTTCTGGTCATGGCGTGGCTGTATCAAGCGGCATCCAAGGCAGCTATGAACAGAACGCTTTGGACGATACTCGGGCTTTTCTTCAACCTGGCCGCCGTAATCGCCTTCCTGATCGTGCGCAGCCTGCAAACGATCTGCCCAAGCTGCTGCGCCTATCAAAAGGCAGGTGCTTTCTGCCGTGCCTGCGGTGTGCCACTGCAAATCAAATGCGCAGGATGTGGTGTATTGGTAGAGGGAAAAGACAATTATTGTTCTCACTGTGGGAATCGAATCCCGCATGATAACACAGACAAAACCAAATAAGATCAGTAAAGGATTGACTGAAAACGGGGCTGCACCGGCCGAACTATAGAGGCCATGCAGCCCCAATATTATTGGGGAGGGTTACCCCTACCTATTTGAAATGTTTGCTTTCTCATGAGCCATAGGGAACAACTTGAAAAGCAAAATAAAGGATGTGATTTCCCTTGTTATCTCTTGATTTTACAATATTGAATTGGATTTACGACAACTGCCGGACGGCATGGCTTGACGTACTGATGCCACTTATAACAAAACTGGGTAATGCCGGCGCTGTCTGGATCGTCCTTGCGCTCTGTCTGCTCGTCAGCAGGAAATATAGGAAAACAGGTATTGCCCTGTGCTGTGCGCTGGCGTTGGACATTATCGTCTGCAACGGCATGCTAAAGCCGTTCGTAGCCCGTATCCGTCCCTGTGACATTAATACCACGGTAGACCTGCTGATAACGCGCCCCACAGACTTTTCTTTCCCCTCGGGACATACGGCGGCATCCTTCGCGGCGGTATCAGCGCTGTATTTCTGCCGCCGAAAGCTTTGGATACCCGCGCTGGTGCTGGCGCTGCTCATTTCCTTCTCTCGGCTGTATCTCTATGTGCATTTTCCGTCCGACGTAATTGCCGGAATATTGCTTGGAGCTGTACTCGGATTTATAGGATACAGGCTATCAGAATTTGCGGAACGTATATGGCAGCGGCGCCATTGACTGTCTACCTAGCAGTCCATAGCTAATATTACCGTGGCCGTTGTGTGGTAATAGGATACTGCGGTCCGTGATGAAGAAAGAATTTGATGGGCGCGATGTTATCTGCACCCATCAAATTCTTTCTTCACTGCTTCCTCTTTTCAATCTGTGACAACCCTGCCTGCCGTATTGCGAGGACGAGGGAAGCCACGCAAAATAGGATGAGAATTTTAGAGGATACGGAATTGGTGGTGAAATTCATCATGGGATTATACCAGTCAAGGACCGAAAAGGTCAGGAATGCGAGTGACAGTATAATGCAAAGATGTGACAAAATTTTGAAGAATTTCATAATAACACTCCTATTTATCAGTTGCTCGGTTCGCAGATATAGATACAATCCGATATCGTTTTTTGGGGCTTATAGGGCTGATTGACTACCGCACTGTTCAAGGTCATAAAGGTCGTGTGGCCGCCATCCAAATTGTAGGCCGCTGTACAGCCCAGGTTTTCAAATACTGCCGCAAGCTCCGGCAAAGTCATACCCCTGGAATAGCCGGTCTGCCTTCCATCAACAACGACGAAACAGTAATGGCCCGGTTCATAATACCCGATGGCGCTGCGCGGATGACTTTTTCTGATATAGTCCCAGGTGTTGAACGTCGTGAGAGCTTTCCCACTGTCGTCAAGCAGCTTTGGGCCGAATACCCAGGTTTGCAATGCGCCGCCATCAACGGCCTGCTGCGCGTCAAAATCGCTTGGGCTACTGGTAATCATTGATCCGTCACGATAAAGGACGCAGATATCCGCAGTAGTTTGATTTGTGCGATAGACCGTGCCGTTGCGTACCAAAAGCCCATTGAGATATTTAAGATTAAAGCAATAGGAGTCACCGTTCATTGCCAGCACCGCTCCGACCTCGCTGCTCATATCCGATAAGGATTGTTTGTAATTCCCATAAGTGTCATAGGCAAAACGAGTCTGAAAACAGCTGATATCCGCCATGTAGATGTCAGCAATGTAATAGGTCACGGTATTCTTTCCGCTGCCTAGGGTATGTTTTGTAATGTCCACAGACAGGTTGGGACTTGAATACGACGTGTCGGTTGAGACGATTTCGCTGGTAAAGTGTTCAGCAAATTTAGTTTTCCAATCTTCAGGGGCAGTTTCTTCCAGAGCCGACGTTTCGGCCGTTTGGTTACTTGATATTCCAGCCACTGCGGCAGTGCTTTCCTGTGGCATAGGTTGGCTCGATGTTTGGCTACTCGATATTATAGGCGCCATGACAGAATCACGGGAGTAAACTGTGGGAAGCTCATAAACCGTATAGTAAACGACGGACACCAGAAGTGCCGTTATAAGAATATCCACAAACAGCAAAAGTGCTAATGGACACCGTCTATGTATATTAACTGTTTCATGCATGCGTAACATCCTCCTTTTCACAGGAGACGGAGCTTTCCGATTTGAAGATAACCAAAGACTGCACTGTAAAACTGATGATAAACAGAATAAGTTCTGTCAAGGGCTTTGCGAAATGCGGCGGAAGTCCCAAGATACCATTAAACAAAGATAGGATTGCGCTGTTTGCGCAAAGGATTCCGAAGGCAAGCATCACATATTGAGGCATCGTGTGGGAGGCATTTTTCTTTCCGTGAAAAACCATATGTTTGTTGAGTGTGTAATTAACAGATGCACTGACAATTCGTGCAGCAACATTGCTGATGATCAAATGGTTCGGAACAGCAGCGGTCAAAGAAATCAAAAGAAGAAACGCGACATAATCAATTGCAAAGCTGATTAGAGAGGAGGACGCAAACTTTATAATCTCTATGTAAATCCTGAACGAATCCTTGACCGCATTAAAATGTGACGAGGTGTTTTGCTCATCCAGATAAACCGTTTGAATCGGCACTTCCAGAATGGGTATGCCTTGCTTTCCGCAGTAAAGCAGCATATTCATCTCGTATTCGTAGCGTTCGCCGGGAATCTCCAGCATGAAATCCAAAATGCTGCGGTCAAAGGCGCGCAGTCCGGTTTGTGTATCGGTGACTTTCGCTTCACTGACAGCGGAGAAAACCGCGCGGGTAATTCTATTCCCATATCGCGAACGTGCCGGGACACTTTTATCAAACTGCCGTACCCCCAGAACTAAGGAGGACGGATGGGCGGCTGCCGTTTCTATAACGCGTTCCATGTCCTTTGGCAAGTGCTGGCCGTCGGCATCCATCGTG
>JAQWCP010000060.1 GCA_028705905.1 Oscillospiraceae bacterium | reverse complement strand
AACGGTGTATTTGGACGGAACCGACATCGATTTCGGTTTCACCCATAACCAGATCAACGGTTTTATTGTCTTCATCACTTTCCAAAGTTGTATATTGAGCAATAGCAGACTGCCCAAAATGGATCCCTTGGGACCACGCCGATCCAAGATTAATCGGTTCCCCTGTTGTGGTTGTAGTTGTTGTGGTTGTGCTGGTAGTTGTAGTCGAAATAGTAAGTGTATCTTCCAACTTAAACTGAAGAAGAATTTGGTTCTTAATTACGTTTCTCAATGTCCGATCAACCGACTCGTTGATTTCCAGGAGGTCTTCAATCGTCGGAGGTGTTTCCGGTAGAGTCTGATCTTCGAGTGTTCCGAGAACATACTGAATCTTTTCAGCTTCGGCGTTGATGATATGAGCAAGACCAAGCTCTTCAAACGCCACGGATGCAAGCAACAGATTTATAGAATCTTCTATGGTAATATGAATAGACGCATCTACGTCGGGTATATTCGGAAAAGACATAATGCGACTCCTTTCTGATAACTGCTCAGAATTCTCTACCTTGATATTATATGAAATCTTTTCGATATTGGTTTTAAGCATAAAAACCAATGGGCAGACAAGGCCGTGCTGATGTCTGCCCTGTCTGCCCATTAAAATCATACTTACAAATTACGTTGGCTCAGTGGTGGTTGTGGTTGTAGTTGTTGTGCTAGTGGTAGTAATGGACAGCGTATCTTCCAATTTAAATTGAAGCAACATCTGGTTCTTGATTACATTTCTCAACGTCTGATCAATCGACTGGTTAATCTCCAGAAGCTCGTCGATTGTCGGGGGTGTCTCCGGGGGAGTCTGATTTTCGAGTGTCCCGAGAACATATTGAATTTTTTCCGCTTCGGCGTTGATGATATGAGCAAGACCAAGTTCTTCAAATGCTACCGATGCAAGCAACAGATTGACGGAATCTTCAAGTGTTATGCTGATTGTTGCGTCTACGTCGGGAATATTTGGATATGACATAGATAGAAATACTCCTTTATCCTTATTTACCTCATGCTTTTAAACATAAGGCCAGGCTAAAACCGTTATAAAAGCAGAGAGATATATGACACTCTTTGAAAGTGTTCACGCTATATTATATTACCCACATTTCGACTGTGTGACTTTGCTGTCGATTGCCCTGTAACAGCTTAGAAAGTAACGAAATATAATGAGTAAGGGGGCGTACTATACAACCGTCCGGATGGCCCCCTATAGTAGCTTTTAATGAGGGAGAACCATGTCTTTTCCAAACATTCCGGATATAAATCCGCACATAAATATAACATTCGAGGATGCAATTAATCTGCTCCTCACTTCCATAGCGATGGAAGAGGTAAGCCTATCGAAATTGATGGATGCCGAAGCCAATAAAATTTTATGCGTTCTGGGTAATTGCAAGCATTCTGACTGCAAGTATGACAAAGGTATACATCATGAATGCAGGCAGAAAAATTCCATGCTTCATGATGCCATAGCAATTAATAAAAGTGTGGATGATACAATTAAAAATATAATCAAACTCCAGATGCTCCTGCAATTTAAGCTGGAAAATATCAAAGAAATTCTTCCCGCCACAAGCTCTACGACTACGACGTCCACATCCACAAGCACCACAACCACCTGCACTAAAACCACTACGACAAAAACCACATCCTCAACAACTACCACGCATACGACTACATGTACAACCTCGACCTGTTCCTCTACGACAAAAAAGAAATGTAGCTGCAGTTTAACCGGCAACGGAAAAGGGTGTGTGCCAAACTGCTGCGATGCGTTCTATAGTCACATAGCTGCGCTTTATGCTTCCGTATATTGCTCTGACCTTAAAAGCAGAACCATTCGATACTTTGTGGGGAACGATGAAACCAACCTGCGCATGCATGCTTCTGGATACAATGTTAAAATACAGTGCTCCGGACACTGTTGCGACAAAGTTGTGCTGTACGGGAAAGGGTATGCTGAAAAGCACTTGCAGTGTTGTCCAAAGATAACTGGCTATGCAGATTTCATTCTGACTGTCTGCAAGAAAGTTCCAGACAATCTTGAGTTCAGGATAGAAATAAAGTCAGATAAAAACCCAAAATTAAATCACGACAGCGGGTTCGTTCAGGTCAAAAATACGATTCCCAATCTGCATTTCGTAATCTGCTGTTGAGAATCATTACTTTCATGTAACGATTGCCGCCAGAATGAAAAACTTGCACGCATAAATAAAAAGTTGTACATTGTATTAATTGTATCAATCGACAGGTCAACTGCCATAAGTAGTGGCAATTATGGATGTCCTGGGCTTTCCAGCCTAGGACATCCCGCTTTCCCCGGGATTTAACGCCAAAGAAGCCTGTTAAAAAGAAACTCCATTTCATAGATATCATCCCTTTGATTTTTAACAGCTTAGGCATTTGATCCTACATATGCAAACAGTAAAAGCGGTTGAATGGAGGAATGTTTCCTCCATTCAACCGCTCTTTTTTGTTTGTGGTGTGTTTCCGATTTCTTTTTTATGCCCGTTTTTCATGGACCTGCGCAATCTTGTGACCCTTTTTTAATGAACGGGTGAGACGCTGGGAGAAGGAGAAATAGTGGGGACAGGTGAAGAAGGGGCAGCGGAAGAACTGGGAAATTGGCGACCAGTATGATCAATGGTATAAGGAGCGTCTAGAATCAATTCAGAAATAGGCAGGAAAGAATATCCGTTTTGTATCAAAGTTTGGATGATTCCGTTCAGAGCCTCCGGGGTGTGAAGGGCTGCATTATGAAACAAAACGATAGATCCAGGCTCTACATGTTCTGTCACCCGCCTTGTGATCTCAGAGGCGGATAAATCCTTCCAATCTAAGCTGTCGACATCCCACTGAATCGGCTCCATACCAATGGAGCGAATCGCAGTAATGACATTGTCGTCGTATTCCCCGTAAGGTGGACGTATCAGCGTTGGGCATACGCCGGTGACAGCCTCAATTTTTGTATTGCATGATTGAACATCGGCGATAATCTCCTCTTTGGATAACTTTGTCATGTGCGCATGAGAATCGGAGTGGTTCATGACCTCGTGTCCCGCGTCGGAAAGTGCTTTGACGGATTCGGGATATTTATCTACCCATGCCCCCACTACAAAGAATGTTGCTTTGATATGGTGTTTTCTTAAAATATCAATTAACTGCTGTGTATCCTCGTTTCCCCATGCTGCATCGAAGGAAAGAGAACAAACTTTATATTCTCGTTCGACAGAATAGATGGGAAGCTGTCGGGTGGTAGCAGAGGCACCGACAATAGCAGGGTGATTTACAATTGCAAACATGATACAAGCGGCAGCGCAACATGCAATCGCTGTCAGCCAATTGCGCTTAAAAATAAAGATTTTGGATCTTTTTTTTTCACATCTCCTTCTTTTCGGTATGTTTGCTTTTAGGGTCCGAAACCATTGTTTCGGTGCCAAATGAATCACGAAATGTCGCATAACAATCAATCCCTTCCAGAAAAGATTCTGATTGCTAATACCATATGATCTGGTTTTCACATTTATGATTTTGCTGGTACCGATACGGATGGTTTCCATGGCTGCCATGACTTCACTCGTGCTACTAAATCTCTGATTGTTGACGGATTCCTTCCTTTGTTCCTCTGGCACTCTTTTCATTGCAAACATCTTCCGTTGACATCCAAAACGCTTTCTCACAACTCTCTACGCAACTTTGCAGACAAGAAGGAGGCTCCTCATTTGATGGTTCATCCCATGAAATGAATGCAGTTTTTCTATGTCAATCATGAAGAGCGGGAAAACGCTTTTGATAAAGCAAAATGATGTCCACCTTTTCGACTATTTTCATTCCAGAAGAATAGGTTCGTTTTTAAACAAAAATCTCCAGAGTATCGCATAATATCATGTTAATTCTTTCATTTTCCTTCTTGACCGCACCATTGTAATATGGTAAAGTATGCATTGATCTATTTGTTCGGGGAGAAGTGTTTTGCCTCGCAGATCAACTTTTTTTGGCTGACTGCCCTTCATCGTGTTTGCCTGTATCATTGGTTCCCTCATCCTCCGGAAACCGTCTGAGGGAGAATGCAAATGTTCCCTCGCGCAACGTGCAAGGATATAGAAGTATAAACCCTGTTTGAACAACATGGCGATGGCTGTCGCGGCATCTGTTAGGAACGCGGCAGCTTTCTTTGTGCGTCACTCTAAAACGGAACATGTTCTGTTTTAAAAAATATGGAGCGTTACTATGAATGAACTCAATCAAAATTGGAAGAAAGCCTTTGCTATTATTTATGCTGGGCAAGCGTTCTCAATTATTGGTTCCAGCGCTGTGCAGTTTTCAATTTTATGGTGGCTGACGGTCAAAACTGGTTCTGCCCTCACACTAACCCTCGCAGCGATTATCGGCTTTTTGCCCCAGGCCATCATCGGCCCTTTTGCTGGTGTTGTGGCAGACCGTTGCAGCCGGAAATGGATTATGATTATAGCAGATGGATTTGTCGCCGTATCCAGCGCTATCCTAGGCATTGGCTTTTTAATCGGGTCACCGTCCGTGGGGTTCGTTTATATCATTTTGTTTTTCCGTGCGCTGGGGTCTACATTTCATGGCCCTGCTCTGCAATCTGCCATTCCTATGCTTGTCCCCGACGATATGTTGATGAAGGCAGGTGGTTGGGCACAGCTTGTTTCATCTGGCAGCAGCATGTTAGGTCCTGCCATTGGAGCTGGGCTAACTGTGATTTTCCCCATGCAAAGTATTATGCTGGTGGATATTGCCGGCGCAATCTTCGCCATCTCTGCACTGATGTTTGTAAAAATTCCAAAACTCAAAACAGCCTTGTCTGAAGTCCACGTGTGGCAGGATATTAAACAAGGAATTCAAGTGCTCCGTTCTGACAAATTGCTCATTCAAATCAGCATCCCCGTTTTGCTGGCTTACTTAATCTTTATGCCACTCATCACGTTGCTTCCTTTATTGATTTATGACCATTTTCAAGGGACTGCATGGCATAATGGCCTGGCTCAATTTTTATTTGCCGGTGGACTCTTGGCAACTTCTGCATTGATCGGGGTATTTGGAGGGCTCAAAAAGCAATTTTTCATGCTTTCCATTTCGTTGCTTGCCCTAGGCGTCTTCATTTGTGTTTGTGGCATCTTACCGCCTACCCTTTTTGCTGTCTTCGCTATTTTCGCTTTTCTGGCCGGCTGTGCGGGTACTTGCTTTTATGTCCCATACATGGCGTATGTGCAGCGCACCATACCAGGAGAACTGCTGGGAAAAGTGATGGCGCTTTTGATTAGCGCGATGAGTTTTTCTACCCCTGTTGGCTTAATTGTGGCAGGTCCTGTCACAGAAATTATTGGTACAAATGTCTGGTTTCTGCTGTCTGGAATTGCCTTGTTTGTTGTCGGGATCATTTGTTGCCTTGTGATTAAAAGATATGAAAAAAGAACAGGGATTATTGCTGGTACGAATACCCCCATTCATCCTGTTATCATCGCAGATGAAATTTCAGAATCAGATTGGTCAAAGCAGGCAAATGGAGAGATGACGCCTGAAAAGACGGATCTAGATATCGATTGATTCATTGGTGATCGTGATGATAGAAAAAACAAAGTGCAGCGCCTATTGATAGGCGCTGCACTTTGTTTTTAATGATCAATTGATCAAATGATCCAAATCCTCCACCGCAGAAAGTGCAGCTCGTTGGCCTTCGCCCATGGATTTGATCACTTGAAGCGGACGCCCAGTGCAATCTCCAGCCGCATAAATGCGGGGAATGGATGTTTCCATACGACGGTTTACCCAAATTCCGCCATCTTCTATTTTCAAACTCGGCAAGAGGTCATTCGGTGCTACTGTCTGGCGCAAAATAAAAATTCCATCGCTTGGGATCTCATTTCCATCTGCCACAAGTGCTTGTACCATTCCATCTCCCTTGATTTCCAGATGGTTTGCAATCACCGATTTCACGCCGTCCGACAGTCCCTCTACGGGCTTCTGGCTGACGAAAGTAACGATGCAACCGATTTCATTTAAAAAATTTGCTTCTTCCACCGCATCCGCTGCTTTTCCAACGACTGTCACCTTTTTCCCATTCCGATATAACAAACCGTCACAAGTGGCGCAATAGCTCACACCTCTTCCGATCCAATTCTCTTCACCTGGTAGCTTTTTATGGGAACCGGTACCGATCGCCAAAATGATTGTCTTCGCTTGTTCTACTCTTGCTCCCGCGGAAACATAAAAATGGTCGTCCATCGGCATAATGGTCAAAACCCTTTTTGTATCGATCTCTACGCCCAATTCTTTCGCGTGGGAGACCAAACTGTCCAAAATCTCTGCACCAGAAATGCCTGGATGTCCAGGATAATTGTCAATTCGTTGCGCCTGATAAAGATATGTCTGCTTCCAGTCGTTTGTAAAAACGAGCACAGACTTGTTCCGCACTCTTCCATTGATCGCGGCCGTCAACCCGGCAGGTCCACCACCGATGATGATGATATCGTACATTGTCGCACCTCCAAATCGCGGATTCCATCCGGTACTGCCAAATCCATCCTTGTTTTCCACTTAATACTATTAAAGTAAAAACCGATTCATTTGTCAAGCATTTGGATAAAATATTTTCAGGCAAAAATTCTTTCTTTTTTCTCTATTTTGCAGTATAATACACTTTATATGCAATTGGAAAAGAACCATTGATTTCCAGAGTTTGAACGGAATAAAGCAAAGGAGGATCATATCATGGCAGAGGAACTGAAAACCGCTGACAACATACCCGAATCAGGGAAAAATTTTATTCATACATTGATCGAGGAAGATTTGGAGCAGGGCGGCCAGTTCCAAGGGATGCAGGTTCACACCCGTTTCCCACCAGAGCCGAATGGATATTTGCATATTGGGCACGCAAAGGCCATCAATATTGATTTTGGAACAGCAGAAAAATACGGTGGGATCTGCAATTTGCGTATGGATGATACCAATCCGACTAAGGAAGACGTAGAATACGTAGATGCCATTCAGGAAGATATCCATTGGCTTGGATATGATTGGGGCAATCGGTTTTATTTCGCCTCTGATTATTTTGAGCAAATGTATCAGTTTGCCATAGAACTGATACAAAAAGGACTGGCGTATGTCTGCGAGCTAACCCCCGATCAGATGAGGGAATTGCGTGGAGACATCAGTACTCCTGCACAAAGTCCATATCGTGATCGTCCCATGGAGGAAAGCTTAGGCTTGTTTGCCAGGATGCGCGCAGGAGAATTTCCAAATGGCAAGATGACATTGCGCGCCAAAATCGACCTTGCTTCCGGTAATTTCAACATGAGAGATCCTGTGCTTTACCGGATTAATCACATGAAACACCATCGAACGGGAGACAATTGGTGCATTTATCCCATGTATGACTACGCCCATCCCATTGAAGATGCGTTAGAAGGGATCACCCACTCCCTGTGTTCTTTGGAATTTGAAGATCACCGACCGCTTTATAATTGGGTGCGAGATCACATTTCTTGCGCAGCCAAACCAAGACAGATTGAGTTTGCGCGACTTGGAATCAATTATACAGTCATGAGCAAACGGAAACTGCGCATATTGGTGGAGAACGGGATTGTGTCCGGCTGGGACGACCCCAGGATGCCCACGCTCCGTGGCTTGCGTCGACGTGGATATACACCGGCCTCTATCCGCAATTTCTGTGACCGTATTGGCGTTGCTAAGGCAGCCAGTACAGTGGAGTATAGCTTTTTAACAGCTGCGTCAAAGAAACCGCGAGAGCCGCAACATAGGTCATTGCCGCGGCCCAAAGGACCCGTTTTGCCCCCTCCATCTCTTCCAAATTTAAAATTCCGGAAGACTGGATGGCT
>JAQWCP010000059.1 GCA_028705905.1 Oscillospiraceae bacterium | reverse complement strand
AATGATACCATATGATCCTTTTTGAGGAGATCCGTCCCTCTAGGCTGATCTGCAAACATTCTGGAAAAACACACCATATCTTTACCTTTTTAATATATCCCATCAAACCATAAAATTCAACCCATTTCTCGGTTGGTTTACCAAATTTATTCTGGTTGAAGATAACCTTCCTTTTCCTTGATCACCGGTTTATCTGTTATTTTCAAACAGAGATATTGAATTTAAGTTTCCTTTATGGTAGTATGTTAGAAGTCTTTGCTTTCGCACCTTTTTCTCAAACCAAATCCCGCGCAATAGAAAGGTTGTGCGCCGCTTTCACGTCCTGTTCACTACAGACATCTCAATAGTTAATCGAATAGCGCACCCCCCTCCTAAGATTAAATAGCACTATACGCCTTTGGAAAAAACGAAAGACAGCCAGTTTATAAGTTTTATAAATACCCTATCGCTCCAAGGGATGGTTTCACCGCCTCCTAAGGTTGCGGAATGATTAACACCTTGGATTTTCAGGTGGGCGTCAAAGAGTCTGAACAATTTTATATGCGCCATTAGCTCAGCAGGATAGAGCGGTCGCCTCCTAAGCGACAGGTCGGGGATTCGAATTCCTTATGGCGCGCCAGCGATAGTGCCAAAAGCCTTGATTTTACGGGGTTTTTGGCACTTTCCATTTTTCGACGGTCTCTAATTACTGACTGCTTGAATTTTAATTTATTACATGCCATGCTTTATTGGACAGATGACGTTTCCCGAAATTAGCTTGCTAAGAATTAGCAGGGATTTTGCCATTCTTGCTAAGAATTGAGCCTCTCCTGCTAATCGGAGCCAAAAACGAGCTGATTTCCTTGCTAATCGAGATGGGAAATGATTGTAGTTCAATCTCACGGAAACTCGCAAAAATGAATAGAAACAACCTGCTGCAACGCTATAAAATGACTCATTATACGCCCAAATACATAACTTTTGCTTCTATTTCTTGTACCATTGGTGCATCAGGCAGGACATTCCTAACGGATGCAGTAGATCGAGACTTAATAATCTGTCGGTTGTTGTTGGGATCTGTTCTGGAACTTGATGTACTCACTTCGCTGCAAAGGAAAGACTCCATGCAGATTCCTCGGTGAACACAATACATGCACCATTCTGATGGGATAGCGGTTTTATCTTTGCTCTGTACTTGATTGACATATTGTTTTGCTTCATCGCGGAGTACATCGGACAACGGATTGCCATCCGGTTGTGGTAGCTTGTGAAGTGAATGTTCTTTCTTCCAACCGTTTCTAAGTGCAAGAGCCTCGAAACTGCTATAAGGGTTCTTTCGCTCTACCTCAGAAATATCTACCACGAATTTTGCCGAACCAAACAACTTGCGCATTTGCATGTGAGATGGATAATAGGGCTTTACGGTGGAGCTGTTTCCGTCAGCAATAATCTCGTGAAGCAGATAATTCTTCGCCCTTGTCTTAAGGTCAAAAATTTCAGTCGGCTTCCAGAATTTGAAGAATAACTCAAGGTTCTCTGTTTCTCTATCGAGAATTCGAGGAAAATACCTCATAACTTCGGAGCGGTTTCGATTTCCGATTCTCTTCCAAACTGCAGCTATTAGAAGGTTCTCAAAGTATTTTTGATACAAGAAATTGCCTTGAACGACCGGTTCGTTTTCCACAACGTAATCCAAGAAGAATCTGTACGGACAGAGAAACATGTCCATCATCTGGAATCTGTCATATTTGATTCCCATAGTAACATTCTGACCGACTGAAATAGAAAATGGGGTCGGCTTGTTCGCACTTTCAATCAGTTCGGCCTTGGGAGTCAATCCCAAAATTGACAACAATGCGTATGGCTCAGTTGTTTCTTCGCCATACTGCTTAACATAGCTGAGTCGAACATCGCACCGGTTGTAGCATAAACCATAGAAGAGTGCGTATCTGAGAAAATTACTTCGTTCACCAAGTGCTGTATAGTACACCTGGAATTGCAAATCGATGGGAGAATAGGCTACACGGATGAATTCGTCAGTAAGTGGCCAAGGAAGTTGGTCGTTTACAGTCATATTCATGTCGCGATCAGAAACACAGGCAAAGTGATATACTTTATGCTGTTCCTGATCAAATTGCCGTTTACTCTGGAGAATATCACCATCAATCTGTTCGTAGTTTTTTACGATCCAGTCAACGCCCTGGTCTTCATCATTTTTCTGTTTCAGATAGTAATGGAGACCTTCCTTTAAGTCGCGGAAGGTGCCGGAGAATGAACAATGTTCGGGTTTGATTTTGTCCAGACGCAACTGGAGTGCTGTAATCAGTGCACGTTCCTGCTCATTAGCCAGCACCAGTTCGCGTTGCTTGAGAAACTCTTCAAGATTATGAAAGTGCTTACCAAAGTTGATGAAATCCTCATGAGAATTATCCAAAGCGAAAAGATAAGTTGCAATCTCATTGATTTCTTCGATAGCTTTAATGAGTGCACGCATATCCTTTTTGGAAACCTTGTATTTGTTATATACAGATAGATTTTTCAGCTCCGATACACCATCTGTTCTTGGAGATTCCGTGATTTTTTCATAGTTAGTAGCGTAACCCTCTACGATTTCTTGATGGAATTCATCGTAGGTCGTTACATTTTCAAATAGAATTTCGATATTGTAATAGGTCCGCAGAAGCACTTCGCCGGGAGCTGTACTCAGGATGTTAGATGACAAACATTCTTTAATGGCGCTTGTGTCAAAGATAATCTCACCCTTTTCATAATCCCATAGGCGATAAATAGCAGAAAAGAACTGGCCAATGGGGTAGGAAAGGAAGTGACGGTCTTTCGCATATTCCGGATAGTAAATTTTGAGGAGAGTGTGTACGTCCCGATTAGCAGTATATACTTGCTCAATCAAGTGCCTTAAAACGGCTGCATTGTTCCAAACCCCATTACCTCTTTCCATAACGCTGCAAGACTCAGAGTAACGCCGAATTGCATCATCAAAATGATTGGACACAAAATGTGCATACTCCGTAATATTTGCAAATTCCATAAGTTGTACACTCTTGTACAACTTATACCACTTTTGCAACAAAGGACTTCCGACCGTACTTCTATCTTCGCAAAGCTCGCCCAAAGCGCAGGCCAGGGCGTTGCTTGGATTTTGCATTGTGGGCATTTGGTATTCCGACACTACAGTATCGTGATGGATTGGAACCTCAAAACATCCATAGATATCGTCCCAAGAAGAGTAAATACGGGAATATTTCTTCTGGTAGTTGAACAGAAAGACAATGGTCATTCCCATTTTTTCCATGGCAAGTAGCAGTCGAAGCTGCGAAGGCGAGAACTGATGCACACCATGAACGACAATACTATCAAAAGTTTTTTCTTCAGTTATACTTATCGCTCTTTCACAGCGTTTTATTTCCTGCTGTGTTCCAGTACATTCATCCACTTCTTTCTTAGCAAGAGATACAACGATTTCCTTGAGTTGCTCGCGAGAAGGTGTGTCAGGGAAACTGAAAAGAGAGCTTTTCTGCGCTTGTTTCAGTATGTATACAAATAGTTTCTGCTCAGTATTTCCTTTGCTTCCGTCGATGACTGAAGCTTTAATATCCAATTCAACAAACAGACGAATCGCTTCAAGAAAATGGTTCTGATTCTGCGTTAGAGCCATGTGAAATGATTTACTAATTTTGCGTTTCTCCAGCAGCTGCTTGAACGCTGAAGACAGCGCACTATACTGTTGAACACGCAGGCTGATATTATCGGTCCACTGCATATAGACTTTTTCATGCTCCACCAGCTCATCCAAGGGGCAAATTAAGCCTTTAATACTATCTCCCAATACATCTTAAGACCATTTACAAGCGTTCTTGCACCACAAAAGTGAGGCAATGTAGAAATCTCATTCCAAAAATCCGACTTGTCTAACTTATAGGGATCTTCATATGTGTAGATCTTAAACGGCATTTCTTAAACCTCCGTTTCTATGAGATTCTGCCAAGATAGATTTTGCTTCCCTTCCATTTCAACCCAAGAGAAGGAGCGAATCGATCTGGTCATAGCAACATAGAGGATACGAGCCTCTTCACGTGCCTTCTCTGATTTCTCAATAATTTCATCATAGAAATGGTTCTGGACAGATTCTCCGAAGTCGCCTACGCTCATACTATATCCAATTCGATATCGGTCCTTGTATTTGGTTGTACTGATATGGAGTTGGGATTTTTTAATGTAGTTAATCGACGCCGAACAGAATGGCATGATGACGTGTCCATACTCAAGCCCCTTGGATTTGTGAACTGTAATGCACTGAATAGCGACGTCGGTTTCATCAGTGGCCGGGATTCTGCTATCAATAGAGACCTGAGAGACCATGCTGTTATATAAGTGTTCCTGCAAAGTGTTTATTGTAAGCCTGTCCACATTGCAGGCATTGATTACCTGCTCAAACAATAAATCAACATTAAGCTGATAGTAATGCTGTTTCCATGGATCATCACTAAAATGCTTCCAAGGTTCAAGAGTGCCGTACACTTTGCGAATGGCCTGAAGAATAGGCTGTGTTCTTAGGCTTGCAACAATGTATTCCCACTTGTTGTTTTTGTCCACAGTATTGGCAAGCATCAAATTCATGAAATTTATGAGGTAATTAACCTGCTCGTTTTCATCAGTTTTTGCTCTCCACCCACCAGTACGAATCTTCATGCGTATTTCGTAGAGATTGGACTTAGGAATGTCCAGATTGAAGAAATTAGAAGTCACAAGATTATATAGATAATCCGCCTCATCAAAATGAACCAAAGCATTTACCAAGGTAAGCATATCAAGGGCAGGCTGCGACATATACAGATCACCGCCAGTATTTGTATGAACACTAATCCCAAGGCGCGCGCACTCGGTGCGAACCATATCTGCCTGCCAGTTTTCGCGGACAAGTATAGCAATACTCTTTTCCTTCGAAGAAAGCTTTACACCTTGATTTTCCTCATATTGAATTCGCTTTTGCAGTCTGCGAATTTCCTCAACAAGAATAGGAATTCTCAGTTCTTCATTTGCAATGGGCAGCCTCCGGAAGAAACGACTCTTATTTGCGAGATATTTACCATTAAAATCTCTTGTTCCAATAAGTTTATCCTTGCCAACCTCATAAGAAAGCAGCTCATCATCTCGTGCGCCCCAGGAGGCAAAAGACAAGTCAAATATGTCCAGCAAGTATTTGTCTGTACGATAGTTTCTCTGCAAAGAGAACTCTAACCACTTTTCAGGATTCTCGTCGATTTTTAACTGATCAAACGCCTTTTCTTTAGCACCGCGGAAACGATAGATACACTGCTTGATATCGCCCACCAGAAAAAGTCGATAATCGAGAATTTGCGCAATTTTCAGCAGTGACTCTATCTGCGAATCATCGGTGTCCTGAAATTCATCAACAAACATAAACTGCTGCGCACATTTATCCTTTTTCAGCTCAACAATCCTACTCTCACTGTCGGGGTCGTTAATAAAGCGGTTTAGGATGGACATCATAGCGCTCAAATGAATTTTGTTGTTCTCGAGGAGCTCCTTGAAATATTCTCGCTCAACCGCAGGTATAACACTTGCAAACAGTTCATGCAGTTCAATGTGGGTATCACCATCCAGGAGAAAACCAAAGTCTTGAGACTCAATCGCACCAATATTCACGCTCTTGTTATGCAGCTTGCTAATAAAATCAAGGATGCCTTCACGAATTGCATAAATAGGCATACCAAGCCTGTCCGTGTAGCTTTTTCCATATTCCAGCTCTTTCTGGTGAATATATGCATCAAGCAAATCAGAGGTTTTCTTGCGACGATAGAACTCGCTGGAGGTTATTCCCAAATCAATTCCATATCCAAAAGAAGCGCCCAGCTGAGCAATTAGATTTTTAGCATAGGAATGAATCGTACTAATTTGCATGTGATCAATTCGAGAGATCATCTGCAAATAGTCGGACTTGGAAGTTATCAAATAGCAATTTCTGAAATAGGTTTTTAGTTTCTCTTCCATCTGGTCAGCAGCTTCATTGGTGAATGTTATCATTACAATGCGGTCGGCCATTTTTTGTAGAGGAACATTTTGTGTATAGCAAATAAACCCTATGCGTGAAATCATAGTGTGTGTTTTTCCGGTGCCAGCGCCAGCTCTGATGACAATGTTTTTTTCGGGAGCAGCATGTTCAACTAAATACTGCTCTTTATTGAACTGACTGATATCTTCTAAAGTATCCAGCCAGTTCTTTTGCTCCCTGCTTGCCCTTCCATTTAGAATACAGAAAGAGGGTGCGTTGGGAGCTTGGCCAGAAATCACACTAAAAGAACAATGGAAAGACATGTGGGAACTTTCATTATTTTGTAAAAACGGCGAATGCGACTTTGTTCTATCAAAAGCAATTTCGATGTTGTCTCTATTACGAACCAATCCTCGAGAAGTAAGCGAAGCGTCGATTGCACCGACAACCATTACCTCACCTTCTAGTCAGGCTTAAAGGCAAATTCCATAATGGACTGTTCTTGATTTTCCCTTCTATCAATATTATATATCTTGTGAACACCAAAAAGGGACAATCGTTTTTTAAATTGTGAAGGAATCAGCCCCGTATGAATCCACGCAAGTGTGTAACTAGAACTTTACCAATACCTTTCAGATTGCTCATGAACATTGTATCTTGGCAAGGTCACCCTGTCTAGAAGTTTTCACGTGCCGCTCTCTGAAGCTGGGATCATATTTCTCGATTTTCGTTATCTGTTTGACTGTCAGCTTGACGCCCATTTCCATATTCCACTACATACAATCAAACAGGCTCTTTATTCAGCTCGTTGATGAATGAGGGACTCCCTCAGATTGAGATAAAACGGGATGCAAATATCCTCTTTCAGGTGTGCTTGGACCGAATTTGCCGCATCCGCGCTTTGCACCCTGCGAGGGCATCCACCCCCACTGCGATGAGGGGGAAGCTCATGACCGTCATTAGACTACGGTAACGCGGCTGCACCTCAATCAACAGATGCGTACAGAAATAGGCAAGGGAGATTAACATCAGAAGCATATGGGCTTCTTGGACCCGTTTTTGCCGGAACGGGATCGCGGCCCCCAAAGCAATCAGCAGGTTCACCCAAATATATAGGCCCGCGGTGAATTTGCACATGCGGATCAATACGCGGGACAGAAAGTCACCCCCTCTAAGTGCTCCAATTTCCGCGTAGACGTTCCCTATAAAAGCCCATGATCCCCACATGATGTTTAATTTTCGCCAGGCCAAGCTCAGGAAACCGGATGGGCTGATGGACAGGCGCTCGCGCATCAGTCGATCGACTGCCGCCTGATCAAAGCCACCGTCAAATACTGTTTTCGCATCTTCGGAATTGTACTGGCCGTCATATTGTTCGTTCAGCCCAATGATCCATTTCCACTCTGGGACATTGTTGACAAGGCCATATTCGTTCAGCCCCGTTGCCTTCACAAACCCGGAAAGGGAGAGACTGATGAGAAAATACAAAACGATCAACACCAACGCCCGGGCGAAATCGTATTTCCGCTTATTTTGCCCATCTTTCAATCGGGAAAAAACCCGGATTGCGATGTATACTAGAACCGCCAGTACCAAGATGATGCCATTTGGGCGGATGGCGTTGCTCAGGGCCAGCAGCACCGCGGCAGCAGCACTCATGAACATCCCTTTTGTACGCTTGGCCGGCGTTGTGAACACATACAGCGCCCACAGCATGAGAACTTCCGATAAATGCTGATTTGTCAATACGGATACCATCATGAATGTGCCCGGATAAAGGAAAAACACTACTGATGCCACTCTTGCTCCCCGCTCGGAGGCAAACCTCTTTGCCAGCAAATATACCAGAAGCGTTGACAACGCCGAGAAAAGGCAGTTCATCAGTT
>JAQWCP010000058.1 GCA_028705905.1 Oscillospiraceae bacterium | reverse complement strand
TCCGTCGGACTGCAAAACACTTCGCAAATCCGCTTCCGAACTCATCAAATCTACCAAAATTCGATTGGCATACGTCAATGCACTAAAATCAAAATTAATGCCAAGCCCAAATGCATAGTCCTCTCCTTTGATCCAGAATGTGGTCGTTTTCACTTGCCTACCAGCTGGCGTCTGTGCCAGCAAATTGATCATATCCTCACCAGCCTCTAAATCTCTGGTCCTCCCTAAAATATCCATCGTTGAACCAACTGTTCTCCCTGAAACGTGACCATTGTAGATTACCAAAATAGCATGAGACGGCGTCTCCATATCATGCACCAAAGTTTCACAGGCAGAACCAAACATTTCCGCAATTCCCTTGGCCAAACGATCCAGTATTTGCAACATTTCTTCTCGCTTCATATTCTCCCTCCTCCCTATCTCCAATCATAAATGATATTTCCTTTCATTGTAGAAACGTATTGACAGATTGTCAATACGTTTCTACTTTTTCTATGGAAAGCGCTTCTTTCTTCTGATATACTAAGTAGAAAAGGAGGGTAGTCCATGAATACAAAAGAACGGCGTGCCATGTTGGAGCAGATCTTGAATCGTATAAAGGAACCCATTACTGCCACTACACTTGCAGAACGGTTTGGCGTAAGCCGTCAAATCATCGTTGGGGATATTGCTTTGTTGCGCGCGAAAGGTGTTCATATCTCAGCAACCCCTCGCGGATATTTGATGGAAACTGATCGAGAGGGCGAGCGGTATACAATTGTCTGTCAACACGATGCAGCTAGTCTGAAGGAAGAATTGTATACCATTTCCGATTGGGGCGGACATATTCTGGATGTCATTGTGGAACACCCCGTTTACGGGCAAATCATAGGAAAACTTCACCTTCGTTCCCGGTTTGATATTGACCGTTTTTGCGAGCAGTTGCAGGAGACACAAGCACCTCCGCTTTCCATGCTAACAGAAGGGATCCATTTGCATACCATTTCCTGCCCTAACAGTGAAACATATCAAAGAATTCTTGATGCATTACGTACAAAAAAGTTTCTTGTTGAATGATGATCTGTTGACAAGGAAAAATGAAGTGATAATACACGTTTCGTCTATGCAAGACACCTGATAGTTATTTTGGTAATTGTGATCGTCATAGCGGAATGCGGGAAAACTGTATCGGAAGAGACTAAGATCCATATTTTGGTGACCTCGCTTGCCACAATTTTTGTTGGTGTTGCGCTCAGCAGGAGCAGAATCATGCAAAAATGATTCTGCTCTTTGATTTATGGATAAAAGACACCTTATTCGTCAAAATAAACGAGATTTGATGACTTCTTTCATGTCATATGTTATACTATGATTGGTTTTTACAAGGATGAATACAACACGAATTGGGAGGAATCGCCATGAAACATCATTCTGACATTGTGATTATTGGTAGCGGCACCGCTGGAATTTATGCAGGATATGAATTGAAAAAATTGCATCCCGGCCTAAATGTCTGCATTTTAGATCGTGGCGGTGATATCTATAGCCGCAGTTGTCCCATCGTTTCCGGAAAGGTAAAAGAATGCATCCATTGTGATGTCTGTCATACAATGTGTGGATTCGGTGGTGCCGGCGCATTTTCTGACGGAAAATATAATTTCACCACAGCATTTGGCGGATGGCTCAATGATTACTTGCCGGACGATGAAATTATGGAACTCATTGAATATGTGGACTCTGTCAATGTGCAACATGGTGCCACACAGCAAATTTTTTCTACCGATACAAAAGAGGCACGCGCATTGGAAAAAAAGGCGCTGGAAAATGATCTACACTTATTGCAGGCCAAAGTAAAACACCTAGGAACCGAGAATAATCTAAAAATCTTACAGCATATCTATGAATCGTTGCGGGATTCCATTGAATTTCATTTTCATACAGGGGCGCAGGAAATTAAAACACTGGCAAACGGCTTTGAAGTCATCACCGACAATGGAGATACGTTTGCCTGCCAATACCTGATTGCAGCGCCCGGCCGTTCCGGCGCCGCTTGGTTTGCCAGTCAATGCTCCGCGCTTGGATTGGAATTGATTAACAATCAGGTGGATATCGGCGTGCGGATCGAATTACCAGCAAAGGTTTTTGAGCATATCACAGACGTCGTATATGAATCCAAATTGGTGTATCGCACCCAGCAATATGGGGATCAAGTGCGTACGTTTTGTATGAATCCTTACGGTTATGTCGTCGCGGAAAATGTAGATGGCATCAATACTGTCAATGGCCACAGTTACTCAGATCCTGCCTTGCGCAGTGAAAATACCAACTTTGCGCTTTTGGTATCCAATCGATTTACAGATCCCTTTGATCAACCCTATCGCTATGGGCGCCACATCGCTTCCTTATCCAATATGCTGGGCGGTGGCATTTTAGTTCAGAGATTCGGCGATTTGCTCAAGGGCGTGCGCACCAATGCACATCGTCTCTCCAAGTCATTCACACGCCCTACGCTTGCTGCAACCCCTGGAGACCTAAGTCTAGCTCTACCCAAACGTCAATTGGATGATATCATTGAAATGATCTATGCTCTCAATAAAATTGCGCCCGGCACCGCAAATTATGACACGCTACTATATGGTGCAGAAGTGAAGTTTTACTCTGCCCGGTTAAAGTTGACCAACCATTTGGAGACCCAATATCCCAATTTTTTCGCCATCGGCGATGGCGCAGGAGTCACTAGAGGACTGGCACAAGCAGGTGCCAGCGGTGTGCTTGCCGCACGAGAAATCATTAGCCGGATTTGATTCCGGCTTTTGATATTGTCGTTTTTTGTAGACGTAATTTTTTATTTCCGCTCCCAATTCTCTAATATACAAAAAAACATTCAATGGATTTTTTTTATAAAACTCCAATTTTCAATGGTTTTGCACATTATCCACAGGGTTTTCCACAATCTCAAATTCATTCTCACCTCAATTTTTTGCATAAAAGATTTACATAATTAAAACTTCTTGGGATTTCAAGAAAAGGAGCACGGGCTTTCTCTCTTTGTATTGAAAACCAGTAAATGAAATATCAAATATGATATAATGAGATTTGGAAAACAAATTTATAATTGAAAAACAGATTGCCTTATGTTATAATAAATATACTTAATTTTTATGATTTGAGGAGGCATTTTCTTTGGAACCTCTTGACCTGTTAAAAAAATCGCTTCAAACAGACCGGCCTGTTGCTTGGAACAACTTTCCGGATATTTCTTTATATATGGATCAAGTCATTTCCTATATGCCCAGGCAGTTCATCAATATTGGTGCCGACAGCGAACTAACTCCCGCTATGGTGAACAACTATATCAAAGATGGTCTTCTACCGCGTGCTGATGGGAAAAAATATACACGCGTTCATTTAACATATCTCACGATGATCTGTGCATTGAAGCAAGTACTATCTGTCAAGGAAATTAAATTTTTGCTGGAAGATATCCAAAGTAATCAAGAACCAGAAGTTTTATATGAAGAGTTTTGTGATGCACTGGATACCGCCTTAGCAGAAACCGCCGAGGCATTGACCCCCTCTTTATCGGAAGAGGCGCTTCCTCATATCGCTTTGAAATTTGCTTTGCGCAGCTACGCGGATCGACTGGTATGCGCTTGTATTCTCAACACCTTACTCCACAATGAAAACGAGAAAAATAAGAAAAGCAAACCCGACTGATTGGATGCACAATCAAATACCACTTTAGGAGGCCCTCATTTATGAACAATTATGTCATACTAACCGACTCTTCCTGCGATCTGCCCGCTTCCCTCGCAAAAGAACTGGACTTAACAATCCTCCCTCTTTCTTATGAAGTGGGTGGAACCACATACCAAAATGATTTGGAATGGTCCACCATGCCATCTTCCCAATTTTACCAGCTTTTGCGGGAAGAAGTATCTGCAAAAACATCTGCGGTCAGCGTAGGGGCTTATGTAGACGTAATGGAACCCATTTTGGAAAGCGGAAAAGATATTTTAATTCTCTCTTTTTCTTCTGGGTTGAGCAATACTTATCAGGCCTCCTCCATTGCTGTTACTGAGCTATCTGCCAAATATCCAGAGCGGAAGATGTATGCAATTGACACATTATGCGCTTCACTGGGTCAAGGGCTTTTGGTCTATCATGCAGCACAGCTAAAAAAGAGTGGAATGGAAATAGGGGCTGTCCGTGACTGGGTCGAACAAAATAAGCTGCATCTTTGTCATTGGTTCACTGTTGCCGATTTGAACCATCTAAAACGTGGCGGGCGGATCTCCGGTGCCACCGCTTTGCTGGGCACCATGCTTGGCATCAAACCGGTCATGCATATGGACGATGAAGGTCATTTGATTAATGTTTCCAAGGCCCGCGGACGACAAGCTGCATTGAAGGCATTGGTTGATCGGATGGAAACAACGGCAATCAATCCAGCGGATCAATATGTTTTTATCAGCCATGGGGATTGCTACGATGATGCACAGGCGGTTGCGAATATGGTCAAAGAGCGACTGGGTGTAAAAGACACTTTAATTAACCCAGTTGGTCCCGTGATCGGGTGTCATTCGGGTCCTGGCACGCTTGCGCTTTTCTTTTTCGGCACAACAAGATAATCTTTTTAGGTCTGCCTTTTGGGGCAGGCCTTTTTCTTTCCCTCCATAAATGGTATAACTCTTTCATATGAGGAAACAATAAACACAATGATTTTTCCTTCAGGAAGGAGCTATCTCATGAAAAACCATCTTACCAGACGTGGCATGATTCGCTTGATCAGTTATGGTATCGCTATTTGTTTGATTATCTTCGGATGTTTTCTCACACAGCATGCCAAATTGACCAACACCTATCGTTATATGGCCAATGCGCGTCAACATGCCTTTGCGGAGTTGACCGGGGCGCTAGAAGAAATTCACACATCTCTTCAGAAAGTGGTCTATGCAACTTCACCTTCCATGCTAAACGCCCTCTCTGTGGATCTCTTCGGAAAGGCAACCGCTGCGCAAATGGCGTTAAGTGAAATTCCATTTTCCAACGTTGATTTGGAAAAGACTTCTGATTTCATTTCCCGGATCGGGGATTATGCACTTTTCCTATCTAAGCGTAATTTTAAGGAAGACTCCATTACAGAAGAAGAGCGTAAAAATTTGCGCACGTTAATGGATAATTCCAGCCAATTGTCCCAATTTTTAAATGAAATGCAGGCCCAAGTGAACCAAGGCGCTATCACGTTGGAAAGCTTCGAAGAGGCGCGGGAGCGGCTCTCGCAAGTGGAAGAAAAAACGATGTCAGATGAATCCTCCAGCGGACTACAAGAAATCGAAATTGAATTTCCAGACATTCCCACGCTGATTTACGACGGCCCCTTTTCATCCCATGTCGAACAAATATCTCCTGCTTATTTGGAAGGTAAAAAAGAAGTTTCTCAGGATGAAGCGCAAAAAGTGGCAGAAGAAATGCTTTGCGTCTCTAACCTCGTCTATGAAGGGAATGGCGAAGGAAAATTACCTTCTTATCGCTTCTCTGCGCAATCAGATGGAAAGCAGAGCTATGTAGAAGTCACACGGGCTGGCGGGATCGTACAAAGTTTTTCCATTTCAAGACCGGCTTCTGACGTTACACTTTCGGGAGAAGAATGTATTTCAATTGCAAAAGATTTCTTGACGCAACATGGGTACCCCTCCATGAAAGAAAGTTATTTTACAACGTATGAAGGAATCGTCACCATCAATTTCGCATACCTGCAAGATGGGGTCATTTGCTATCCCGATTTAGTCAAAGTATCCGTTGCACGGGATACAGGAGAAATCCTTGGATTTGACGCAACTGGATATTTGATGTGCCACACCACAAGAGAGATTCCGGAAGTAGCTATTTCACCTGAAGAGGCCGCTTCTCACGTTTCTCCCGAACTAACCATATTATCTCAAGCACCTTCCATCATACGCTCCACGGGTGAAAAAGATCGTTTTTGTTATGAGTTGAAATGTGAAACGAAAGAGGGAGAACATTATATATTTTATATCAACGCACAGACAGGCGCAGAAGAAAAGATTTTGATTCTCCTGGAAGATGAAAATGGAACTTTAACCATTTAGTTTATTTTCTCTCAAATCCTTTGGTTATAGATTGGAAAACGGTTATATTGCAGCCACAATCGAGCATTTTTGTTTCCGCTTAAAGCACCTGAAAAAAGACTACCCATTTCCATATGGAAATGGGTAGCTTTTTTCTTTTGTTACAATATCATCCCAGTTCTAATCCCACAAAGGAAGCCACCTTCCTTTCTTTATTTGATCGGAAGTGTACGCCGCAAGATCGTGCGGGCTGCGCCCACCAACGGAATAGAGCCGCAAATAAGCAACAATTGATCACAGGCCAATGTTCCAATCTCTCGTTCCAAAATAGTTTCCAGTTCCCAGCCGCTTTGCACATCGCGACAAAACGGTTTTGCCAGCTCCTCCACCACTTCCTCTGGAACCGCCCGTCCCGGAATTGGAGGGGCAACCGGGTAAAATCGTTCGCTCCGTTTTGCCATCTCCATCACACAGTGCCGATATTCTTTATCAGAAAGCATCCCCATAACGGTATGGATCTTGAAATTTGGGAAATAGTCCTGTAGGGCGCGACCTAACATTTGGATGCCGCCCGGGTTGTGCCCTGTGTCCAAGAGAACAGCCGGATGTTGGGACACTAATTCAAGCCGACCAGGCCAACGCACCTCTGCAAGCCCGCGTTTTGCCGCCTGGATTGAAACGGGATATCCCGCTTCCCGTACGAATTGTATCAATTGCAAAGCCAGCAGGGCATTTTCCACTTGGTGCAATCCCAAAAGCGGAATTTCATACATGGTATCCTGCCAGAAAAACCGGGTTCCCGTCAAATCTGTCCATATTTGGTCGGCGGATGGCATTTCCGGAATTTCTAATAGAATTTTCTTGTTGGAACAATCATTCCATATAACCTCCAGCACCTCCGGATCCTGCGTAGCTGTTGTTACTGCACAGCTTCCTCTTTTGAGAATCCCACATTTTTCTTGCGCAATTTGCCCCAAATTCTCTCCCAATACGCGAATATGATCCCGAGAAATGGAAGTAATGGCAGAAGCAATGGGTGCCGTGATCACATTTGTGGAGTCAAAGCGACCGCCAAGGCCTGTTTCCAACACAACAAAATCGCAATTCTGCTCCTTGAAAAATAGAAAGCCAAGTGCTGTAACCAGTTCAAATTCAGTTAGCTGAATCCCTTTTTGCTCCATTTGCTCGACTGCCTGTTTTATATGCAGAGTGTGTTTGCACAAGGAGGGCTTTGAAATGGGGACACCGTTTATCACCAAACGTTCTTCAAATTTCTCTAAATAAGGAGAAGTAAACAAACCTGTTTGATACCCAGCCACAGTCAGTACAGACGCTGTCATCGCAGCAACGCTCCCCTTCCCGTTCGTCCCTGCAATATGAAGGAAGCGAAGAGATTCCTGCGGATTTCCCAGCAAACCCATCAACATTTTGATGCGGTCCAGGCTAGGTATTTTGGGAAAACGGGGTGGATGATGTAAATAGGCAACGCATTGTTCATATGTCATGGGAGCTCTCTCCTTATCATTCTGGCGTTTGAAAGAAGAAAAAGGAGCGGTTTCGCTCCTTTTTCTCCGGAATTTATCCCAACCGCGTCATTTGTTCTTCCAATCCTACCAGCAACGAACGGAGTTTCTCCGCCCGTTCCTGTTCTGCCTCTACAATATGGACAGGTGCTTTGGACAAAAATGCTTGATTGTTTAATTTTGCGGACAACCCGTCCAACTCTTTTTTTGTTTTTGCCGTTTCCTTCTCTAAGCGGCGGCGCTCAGCCGCCAAATCTACCAATTCATTCAGCGGCATAAAAATCTTTGTGTCGGGCGTAATGGCA
>JAQWCP010000057.1 GCA_028705905.1 Oscillospiraceae bacterium | reverse complement strand
CGACCTGCTGATTACGAAAATTGGAACGAGCGTCCGTTGGGCGCTTTCCAAGCCTGTTTGAGCCTTTCCTGTGGGTATCTGGTTGCTTTCCGGCGCTGCCCAGTCCGCTGTATCCACCCGCTGATTTCCTATTGTGGGTCAGGTTGTGGGTCAAATCAAAATCTGCCACGCTGTAGTTAAGATGAAAACGGAAACCATACCCCGCCGCTTAAAATCGGAGGGTACACCGCCAGACAGCGAAATGAATAAGAACAAGCTGAAGAATACAGATAGCGCTTCTCTCAACCGCCCTAATGCAGCAACCATTTCCGCAAACACAGCTATCTTGGCAAGACTATGGCATTGGCGGCACTGCTATAAAGAATCGGGACAACATTGCCCTGGGGCTCAATTTTCTACCAGCACAGGAAAACCGGCTTTTTGACGGGCCAAGGATCCCATGCTCAAGATGATCTGAGCGGGCATATCCTCAGCGGTCTGCAGATGGCACACAAAATGCACCCGGTCGCCTCGTTCCCGTTTGCTCCGTATGCTTTGTGTAGGCCCATTATGCTTTGCGTTCACGTTTTCCGTTAATTATATTCGAAATCCGCAAAAATTTGCCGCTGCTTATAACTCTGTACCGCCCATGTTTTTAATTTAGTCGCCGCACAGATAATCGTTGACCTTTTTATCGGAGAGATCCTGAGTGATAAAGTAAATTGTATCATTTTCGGTCAAAGACGCATAAGGCCCTGGAGACAACAATAGTTTATTATCCCGCCTGATGGCCACAAGGGTGGCCCCGGTGTTTTGCCAAAGCTGGATATCCTGAATGGTTTTTCCAAGGAATCGGCAGGACTTACTAATCGGGATGCTATAAGGTGCCAAAGGATTCATAGAACGGTAGTGTTCTGTTGCGGTAATCAGGTCGGATAACAGTCCATTCATCTGAGTAGTCTCTCTAATTTGGCGTTCAATGCATTGAAAAATATCTGCCTTAATGGACTCAAGATTCTTCTGGTTGGCAAATTGAGATAAGAAAACAACAGCTTTTTCTTTTGACAGCACTCGTGTTCCGCTGCCCTTTTCAGGAGACACAATCTCCAAATCAGCAAGTATGCAAAACGCTCGCCTTGCTGTTTCTGGAGATACGCTGAATTGACTGGCGATGGAAGAACGTCCAGATATTTTATCCCCTTCGGACAAGGTTCCATTCATGATTCTTGTTGCTACCTCAATTGCTATTTGCTGATACTTTGGAATTGCTTCCGAATATACTTCTTTCATGTATAACCATCCTCTTTTCCGTCATATCCCAGACTGCAGACTGGCTCTAAGATGACGAGTGATTTCAGCAGCGACCGTATTTCACAATTGTGGTTCGCAGCATGTTCTTGTTTGTTTGAATGTTATTATATCATAAAGCGCCTCATTTGACAAAGCGCCAACTTCAATATATAATTAAGTAGTCACTTCGCGAATTAGCGCAATGGCGCTGTTCTTTTGAGAAGAGGATGCAGATCATCAATCATTCTACATCCTAAAAACGGAAGGAAGGTATTTTTCAATGAAGAAACCGATAGCATTCATTTTAGCTTTACTGTCTCTGTTCACTCTGGTTGGCTGCAATGGCGCAAGCAGTGATGGAGGAAAAGAAAAGACGACGATCTCTTTTGCCGACGTCGGATGGGACTCCATCAAACTGAACAATGCTTTGGCCGGTTTGGTGGCGGAGGAAGTATTCGGTTATACATGGCAGGAAACTCCCGGCTCCACACCTATTTCTCATGAGGCGCTGATCAAGGGCGAAGTGGACATACACATGGAGGAATGGACTAACAACATTCCCTCTTATGCGCCAGATCTGGAAGAAGAGAAATTTACCGAGTTGGGAATCAACTTCGACGACAACTATCAGGGCTTCTATATTCCCCAATACATCGCTGATCAGTATCCTGAGCTTAAAACCGTGCAGGACCTGGCTGAATATGCTGAATTGTTCCCGGATCCGGAGGACTCTGCCAAGGGCATTATTTATGGCGGCGTGACCGGTTGGGAGATCACGGAGATCATGGCTAAAAAGGTCGAGCTTTACGGCCTTGATGCATACTATAACTATTTTGAAAGCGGCAGCGATGCTATTCTCAGTGCGGCGATGACATCGGCGTGGGACAAGCAGGAACCAATCGTTGCATATTATTGGGAGCCGACTTGGCTGCTTGGAAGATATGACTTCGTGTTGTTGGAGGACGAGGCCTATAACGCAGAGAAATACCAGACTGGCTATGGAGCTTGTCCGCCTGTCACTGTGACGGTTGCGGTCAGCAATGATTTTGCGGAATCCAACCCGGTATACTGTGAATTCCTAAGCAAATTTAAGATGACCTCCGCAATCATCAGTGAGGCGCTGGCCTATATGAATGAAACGGGCGCAGATTATGAAAAAGCGGCAAAATGGCTGCTTTCGGAGGCACACCCGGAGCTAATTGGACAGTGGCTGGATACGGAACAGGCGGCCATACTGGAGAAAGCGCTGTAAAGTCACGGGCATTCAAAGTAATATTTTGAAAAACGGGGGAATTTGATGGATTGGTTGTTTAATTTTCCAGATATTTTTGATTTGGATACTTCGGCAATTGATAACGCTGTGCGCTCTTTCGCAGTAAGCGCGGAAGGCATGCTGGATGTAATCAAAGGCGGTTTGAACGGACTGGTGAACTTCATCGGGATGATCCTGATGTATATACCATGGCCGGTTTTCTTGTTGCTGATTTTTTGGGCAGGATGGAGAATTCGTAAAAGCCTGAAAAGCGGCATACTTTACGCTGTGCTCATTTTTTTGATCGGCGCTGTCGGTTTGTGGAATTTGATGCGAACAACGCTGTCAGTAGTATTGGCCAGTGTGGCTATCGCACTTGTGATAGGGATTCCTATTGGGATATTAATCTCAAATTCTGAGAAAGCGAACAAGATCGTTCGGCCTATTTTAGATACCATGCAGACCATGCCGGTATTTGTGTATTTGATACCGGCGCTGCTTTTGTTTGGCACGGGCAATGCTTCCGGTGTTATCGCCACCGTGATTTACGCGGTCGTTCCGGTCATTCGCCTGACCAGCCTCGGAATTCGGCAGGTCGATAAAGAGGTGGTCGAAGCAGCTAAGTCGTTTGGTTCAACAAAAGGGCAGCTTCTGCGCAAGGTGCAGATCCCGCAGGCAATGCCGACTATCATGACCGGTGTTAATCAAACGCTTATGATGGCCATGGCCATGGTAGTTACCACATCAATGATCGGTGTGCGCGGACTTGGTATGGAAGTCCTCAATGCGGTCAATCGTATCGAGATTGGCCGCGGTCTTGTAGCCGGAAGCAGTGTCGTGATTCTTGCAATCGTGCTTGACAGGCTGACCCAGGGAGTTGTTCCGAACAAACGGAAATCCACGGAAAAGCCAATAGACAGCACGAAAAACAAGAAGGATGGAGGACCGGAAAATGGAGCAAAATGAAAGCATACTCAGAATGGAACATGTGACGAAGCTCTACGGTCCCAACCGATCTGAAGCCATAAAAATGATGAAAAACGGCTCTGAGAAAGAAGCGGTATATAAGAAGACCGGATGCACCGTAGCACTGTGGGATGTGAATCTGGAAATACCCAAGGGACAGATTTTTGTGATTATCGGCCTTTCCGGCTCCGGAAAATCGACCGCGGTACGCTGCTTCAACAGGCTGACCACGCCCACCAGCGGGAAAGTCATTTTTGAAGGGCGGAATGTGCATGAAATGGACAAAAAGGAGCTGCTTGAATACCGCCGCAACAAAATCTCCATGGTGTTTCAGTCCTTTGGACTGATGAGTCACAGAGATGTTCTCGGCAATGTCAGCTACGGCCTTGAAGTAAAAGGGGTGGCACAAAGTAAGCGCGAGAAAATAGCAGAAGAATTTATCTCCATGGTGGGATTGAATGGCTGGGAACACCAGTCCTGCGAACAACTCTCCGGCGGCATGCGCCAGCGCGTCGGAATTGCCAGAGCGCTGGTCAACAATCCGGAAGTCCTGCTAATGGACGAGCCTTTTTCAGCGTTGGATCCTTTAGTGCGTCGGGATATGCAGTTCGAGCTTCTTCAAATCCAGAGGAAACTCAAGAAAACCGTTGTATTCATAACGCATGATATTGATGAGGCATTCAAAATGGGGGACGTCGTTTGTATTATGCGCGACGGCAAGGTCGTACAAATCGGCACGCCCGAGGAACTGAGCATGAATCCCGCAGACGACTATGTACGCGATTTTATAGAGTCGGCGGATAAAACCAAGGTGTTGACAGTCCGTAATATCATGATCACGCCATCATGCGTTGTACGTCTTGGCGATAGTATGGACAGAGCCATTTTGGAAATGCGCAGGAACAACTTGTCTTCTGTTATCGTGATGGATAACGAGCTTCATCCCAAGGGAATGCTGTTTATTGGGGAAGCAATACAGGCTCGAAAAGATGGCAAGACAATACCGCAAGTGCTGCAGACCGGTATAAACGCCGTTGCGGAAGATACGCTCATTTCAGATGCTATCTCAATCGTTACAGAATCATCCTATCCAATCGCTGTCACCGATGAGAGCGGAACGATGCTTGGTATCGTAACAAAAGCAAGTATTTTGTCGTCTCTGAACTGAATGAATGCTTCTGTTGTTATTTGATCGATTGCCAATACGAGAGCGTTTCGTCTTACGCGGAAACCGCTTTTGTCTGGGCGATCAACGCCGGACTGATTCAGGGCTCCGGCAACAAGCTCATGCCTGCCAGCGACGCCACCCGTGCACAGGTCGCGGCCATCCTCCAGAGATTCTTCGAAAACGTAGCGAAATAACATTCTTCGCAAAGTGAAATAGGAACAGCAGCCCCTGCGGCCATCGTGCCGCAGGGGCTGCTGCTTTGTTATCTTATTTTCTTTCTGAACGATGAAAGGTATCTGCGGATGCGGTCGGAGCGCCACGATTTCCAGATCAGCATGATGGCGGAGGCCACGGTAACGATAGGCAGCGCAATGAATACCGCCGTGCGCATCCATGGCTCGGCTGAGTCCGGCGCAAGCAGGATGGCAATCGCCGCCATAACCAGAATGCTCCAAAGGATATAGATGGCAGCATCGATATAGACTTCTCCCGGCTTGCCCTTCGTCGCCGCGATACGCAGCACCTTCAGTGCGCGGGCGCGGACATCGCGGATATTTCGAGTGGAGCAATTCTTTTCTTTTGCGATGATGGAGGTGGACTCACCGTTTATCACATTTCGGAAGATGACCTCCCGCTGGAGATCGGTGAGGTCTCCCATTCCCTTCGCAAGCTCTGCCGGCAGACGAACCATATCGTCGTCATCCGTGCCCTCACGGTAAAACTCGTTTGGAATATAGGCGTGGTCATCGTAGATGCAGTCACGCTCCGCCTGTGTCAGGTGAGCGTCCGTATCGATATGCTTCTTATCGCTGGCAATAGAGTGCGCGTCCTCGGCATGGAGTTTGGAGGTCTTACCGTAGTAGCGCTCGTCGCTGCGGTAGAGGATACGGTCGACTTCCTTCATGTCATCCTTGTTTTCCTTTGCCCAAGCCTCCGCATCCTTGGCAGCGTTGGGGTTCTGCTGTCTCATCCACTTCCAGCCTTCCGCGATCTCTTTTTTTGCCCCCTTCTGCCAAGCCACACCTCTCACCTCGCAAAAAATATTTCAAATATTTTTGAAAAGCACCTTCCGCTTTTGCGTTTTTCTTCCACTCTTTTATAGAGAGGTAATTCACCCGGCTGCAATTATCCCCCATCCGGTTACGGCACAGCACTGCGCCGACGGACATTCGGCTTTCCGACAGATCACTATGCAGCAACGGTATTGGCCGTATACCGGCATCATGACTTGTCTGCGGAAGGCTTTTATTTCTGCACCGCGCCGCCGGGGGCGCGGTATTTTTCTATTCTTATCATATCAAAAAAGTGAAAGAAGGACAAGCCGCATTGAACGCATAAGAAAAATAGATACTGCCCCCACCTTTATTATCACACCAAGGAGGATACAAATGACGCAAAAGAAAACCAAAGACAAACGCGAATACCCAAACGGCTTCTATCTCATCGACAACCGCATTACCATGTTTGGTCTCACGCCAATTCAGATGGCGGTCTACAACTGTCTGTGTCGGCATGGGAACGCGCATCATCTCTCGCATCTTCGCATGTCTACCATAGCATCCGAAGCTGGGTGCGCGGTCAGCTCCGCGCGACAGGCGGCGCACACGTTGGAGGAGCTGCGGCTCGTCTCCATATCGCCGGACTTCAAGGACGCGCCCGACGGCGGCAAGTGGCACGGCGCGAACTACTATCATGTGCTGGAGCTGCCTGCCTACATCAAACGAAAAAGCACTCCCGAACAGGAGGTGGGTCGCGATGAACTGCCGTTCTAAGCCGGAGCAAAGAACACCTGCCGTGACCGCCTGTGAGCCGCTGTGTGGGACTTTGGAACGCTCGGAGAGTCCCAGTCCCACCGAGAATAATGCTGGCAGAATTGAGGCCGTTTCGGACGAGGAACGAGGGACGATAGGCGAAGCAGGATAACCGCTGCCCGCACAGCTTCCCGCAGTGCGGGCAGCGGAGACGCAGAGGGTGCGGAGTACAGAATTACGCCCGTTAGGGTGTGACAAGTTTCGCCTTTGTGGTACGGATCGGGGCAATTGCCCCGTCCGCCCACTTCGGCAGTAAGCGGGCAAGGCCCGCACCCCTTTGAAACGAATGGAGGTACAAATGGCAAAGACAGATTTCATCCGTGCGCGGGTCGCCGCATGGGAAAAGTATGTAATACGGACGAACGCCGCGAAAGCAAAAATGTCCGAGAGCGAGTTCATCCGAACTGCCGCGCTGAACAAGGACGTCACCGTCATCAACGGACTGGACGAGCTCACCACGGAGCTGCGTCGGCAGGGCAACAACCTCAACCAGCTCACGGTCATGGCGCGGCAGGGCCGCATCGAATTCGTGGACTTCAAACCGTTCATGGAGGTGTATCAAAAAACATGGCAAGCGTTAAATTCATTGGCGTCTCGCGTGGTCTGAAGGACATCCTCGACTATGTGACCAACCGGGAGAAAACTACCGATGCACTCATCACCGGCGTGAACTGTGTGGCGCAGACGGCGTTGGATGAGTTTGAAACAGTGAAAAAGCAATTCCGCAAAACCGATGGCCGTGGGTACTACCATATCGTGCAGGCTTTCTCTCCCGACGATCCCCTGGACTTTGAAACTGCTCACGAGATCGGCTTGCAGTTCGCTGCGTTCTTCCCCGGCTACCAATGCGTGGTGGTGACGCACATGAACACCAAGCACATCCACAACCACATTGTCATGAACTCGGTAAATTTTGAAACCGGCATGAAGTTCCATCAATCGGCGCAGGAGATGCGACAGGTGAAAGAATTCAGCAATCAGCTTTGTCAAAGGTATGAGCTCTCCATCACAGAAACAAAAGCCGATCCGTTTGAGATTCCGGAGTGGAAGAAGCGTCTGCGTCGAAATATCAAGCGGGCGATGGAGCTCAGCTATGACCGCGAGGATTTCCTGATGTACATGGAAGCGTTTGGCTACAAGGTCAAGTGGGAGCCGGGGCAAAAGTATATCACCTACACCACGCCGGAAAATCAAGTGTGCCGGGATCGGAAGCTGTTCGATCAGACGCTCAGCCGTGAAAATATGGAGCGCTACTTTGCCCTGGGAGGGCGTGAGTATCTGGAGAGCCGTCAAATGGAATGCGATTACGGTGAACCGGAGCCGACGCTGGATGATGTGGTCTGCGGCCTTGCCTCCATCTTCGAGGCGCTGGCCGTGGGCGACAATGACCGATTTCATCTGGAGACGGTTCATCACAGCCGGGATGAGATCGAGCGCATCCTCGCCCACGACGGTAAGATCGACCGCACGGTG
>JAQWCP010000056.1 GCA_028705905.1 Oscillospiraceae bacterium | reverse complement strand
TGGCGGACGGTACTCTGTTTTGACGGCGGTGGGTCTTCTGCCCATGGCCGCGGCAGGTTTGGACATTGACCAGATTTTGTCCGGCGCCCGAGAGACCATGGAGGCACTTTCCCAGCCGTCTATGAGGAATCCGGCCTGGCAGTATGCCGCTGTGCGGAATCTTTTGTACGAAACCGGAACACGGATTGAAATTTTGGCATGTTACGAGCCGTCCTTCCGGTTTATGGGGGAATGGTGGAAACAGCTTTTTGGGGAAAGCGAAGGGAAAGACGGCGTGGGTCTGTTTCCGGCCAGTGTGGAGTATACTGCCGACCTCCACTCCATGGGCCAATATGTGCAAGACGGCCAGCGCATCTTGATGGAGACTGTGGTGCAATTCCAAAAAAGCCGATCCACCGTCTATATTCCGTACAGGGAAGACGATGGAGACGGACTGAACTTTCTGGCAGGACACACAGTAAGCGAGCTGGCAGAACAGGCAATGGAAGGGACATCCATCGCGCACCTGGATGGCGGCGTGCCCAATTTGAAGATCCAGGTTCCGGAACGCAACGAACGCTGCTTTGGCGCGCTGGTATACTTTTTTGAATTGTCTTGTGCATTATCCGGGTATCTGATGGGCGTCAACCCATTTAACCAGCCCGGGGTGGAGGCATATAAGCGGAATATGTTTGCGCTTTTGGGAAAACCAGGGTATGAGACACTACAAGCGGAACTGCAAAATCGAATCCATGGTTGATGTTATTACAAACCCGAAAAAGGGATGGAATATTTTCTAAAAATTGCACAAAAGTTGATTGAATTTTGTGTGTAAAAATGGTAACATAGAAACAGGCGAATACCTCCAAAGGAAATAAAGAAGAAAAGGAGTGGTTCACTTGGTTAGAGTGATTATGGGCGTAAAAGGGTCTGGCAAAACGAAACAACTCATCGAACTCGTCAACGGTGCGGCCCACAGCGAATCCGGCAACGTCATCTGCATAGAACGCGGACCGAAGCTGATTTACGATGTTCATTATAAGGTCCGTTTGGTAGAAGCCAGTCAATATGAATTGAAAAGCTATGAACTCCTGAAGGGATTTATCAGTGGTTTATATGCAGGCAATTTTGACATTTCCCATATTTTCATTGATAGCCTTTGTAAAGTTGTGCCGTCTGAAGCGGATGCGCCAGAGACAGAACAATTTTTGGATTGGTTGGAAGCATTCAGTGAGAAAAACGGCGTTCGTTTTACCGTTACCATCAGCGCAGATGTTACCTTGGCCTCTGAGGGAGTGCGGAAATATTTTTAATTACTGATCAAAAATAAACGTGGAATGGCTTTGCCGCCCGGCACTTTCCGAGTGGCAAAGCCTTCTTTCCACAGAAAGGGAGCGTACCTTGAAGATTGGAGCAGTGGTGGTAGCGGCAGGATTGTCCACCAGAATGAACGGATTTAAACCGATGCTAAAACTGTCCGGCACAACAATTATCAAGAAGACGGTAGATACATTGCAACAGGCAGGCGCGTCGCCAGTGGTGGTTGTGACAGGATACCGGGGAGAACTGTTGGAGCGGCACTTGGCTCACATGGGCGTTATTTGCTTGAAGAATGAACTGTTTCGAGAGACGCAGATGCTGGATTCGGTAAAAATTGGACTGCGCCGCATCCAGGGGGAATGCGACCGGGTTCTGTTTACGCCGGGAGACGTCCCCTTGTTTTCTCTAGAGACAGTACAAGCTGTTGTGGATGGAACGGGGCCGATTGTAGTGCCGACTTTTCAGGAACAGTGGGGACATCCCATTGCCTTTGGTGCAGAAATGATCCCCCTCATTTTGGATCACACAGGAAGAGGCGGGCTGCGCGGCGCGCTGGAATCCAGCGGAAAGCCCATTACCCATGTCCCTGTCAATGACCGAGGGATCATGATGGATGCGGATACGAGGGAAGAATATGAAAGCCTGTTGCAATATGAGCGGGAATTGCGCAATATGGAAGACTTGCACTGCTATGCACAAGTGCGCATTGCCCGAGAGAGAGATTTTTTTGGCCCTGGTGTGGCAGCCTTCTTGCTGCTGACAGATCAGACGGGGTCCATGCAGACGGCCTGTAAGGAAATGGGGATGTCCTACAGCAAGGCGTGGAAGATGATCAATGAGATGGAGGTCCAATTGGGCTATTCTGTTTTGGAGCGGTATGCCGGCGGCGCAGAAGGTGGCGGTTCCTGCCTGACAGAGGAAGGAAGGGAATTTGTACGGCGGTATCAGGACTTGCGGGCTGATGTGGAGAAGGCCGTGGAAGACCTGTTCCAGAAGCACTTTGGCACGGAAGAGGAGCTGGACGACTGATGGGAGAGAGGGACAAGGCGCTTTATCCCGATGAGCAGGCGTGTCTTGCGCTGCTCCATGCCTTTGGAACGCCGGTCCATGTCATCGCCCATTGCCAAGCGGTTGCCCGAGTGGCGGAGCGAATGGGGGCAGCGCTGGTGGAACGGGGGTATCCCCTTGACTTGGCGTTGATCCGCGCGGCAGCGCTGCTGCATGATATTGCAAGGACAGAGCGGGACCACGAAGTTGCGGGCGCCGAATATGTGAAGGAGGCCGGTTGGAGTCCCCGCATTGCGGAAATCGTCCGCATGCATATGAATTTGCCCGAGGAACAGGCCCATGGGATCAACGAGACGGTGGTGGTATATTTGGCGGACAAGCTGGTGGAAGAGGACCGCGAGGTGTCTTTGGAGCAGCGGTATGCACCGCGCATTGCCCGGGCCGAAGAGCCGCTGCGGGGGTTCATCATGCAGAAATATGAACGGGCGCAGCGGGTTTATCAAATGGTATCTGCCGCCCTTTCCCATTGATATGACGAGAAAAGGCGGGGCATCGCACATGTGCGATGCCCCGCCTTTTGTGATGCTTTGTGCGTTTGAAAGGCAAAGGGGACTTCAAACAGAGGGAGCGGAGTCTTGATCCTTGCAGGCACGGCGTATTTTGCGGGCAAATGCCGCGGCGGCATCTCGTTCTTTTGCATTGGGATGCCCCAGTTTCAGGAAGAGAAAGCTGCCCTGGCAGAAACATTCTTCCTCGAAAACAGACACCCCTTTCTGACGCAAGATCTCCCGCACTTGCCCCTGGGGGGCCTCCTTGGAAAAGCTGGAGGTGACCAGCGCCGCCCGCTTCACGCTGTTGGCTTCCAGTTGATGCAAATAATCCAGCAGAACAGGCAGACTCTGACTGCCATAAATGCCACCTACTACAAACAGCAGGTCAACGTTTTGGAGATCCGGATGGGTTCGGACGTCCTGGGCAGGGATATCCAGTGTTTGTGCAATGGCCTCTGCAATTTTTTTTGAATGGTTTGTTTTCGTGGCATAAATACAAGCAATATTCATTGTCCCACTCCTCTTTCATGTCATCGCCGGAATCGCCGAAAGGCAAACCCAACGACAAAGAACAAAGCCAAATATAATGTGATTGCGGCACCGGTGGATGAGCCAAGATAATAGGAGGTAAATAGGCCGGCAAGCCCCGCAACAATGGAAAACACCAGGGAGAACAGATGGTACTGACGCATATTGTGGGAAATGTTTCGGGCTGCGGCAGCCGGCAGAACCAAGAAGGAATTGATGACCATCAACCCGATCCAGGTCATCGATATGGTGACGACCACGGCAATGGAAACAGAAAAGATGGCGCGCTGCCAGAATACATGAATGCCCCTGCTTTTTGCAAGTGTTGGATGGACGCAAGAAAGCATCATCTGGTTAAAGGAAAAAAACCAGAGCAAGAGGATGCTTAGAAGAACCAAGGCCAGCAGAAACAATTGATCCGGCGTTACGCTTAGGATATCGCCAATGAGTAAAGCATTGAATTTGGAGAAGTTTCCGCCATTCAAGGTGGAGACAAAAATACCAAGCGCCACGGCGGTGGCAGAAAAGACGCCGATGATGGTATCACTGGAGAAATTGGAGCGATGCTCCACAAATGTAAACAAGAGGGCGAACGCGATGGAGCAGGTGACCGCCACAGGCAGCGGATCGGCCAGCCCGCAGACAGCACCGACGGCAATGCCGGTAAAGGCGCTGTGGCCCAGTGCGTCCGAAAAGAAGGATAAGCGGCTTGTCACCACCAGATTGGACAAAAGGCCGAAGAGGGGGGCGATGATTAAAATGGCCCAAAAGGCATTTTTCATAAAATACATGCCCCCGGGCTGCGCCCAAGAGAAGGGGAGCCATTCAATCAGCGAGTAGAAAAAATTCATGATTTCGGCTCCTCCCCAGGTGCGGAGAAATGGAAGACCTGCCGAAAGGCAGGGGAAGCAAACACTTCTGCCGGGGTGCCGGACGCCACAATGTCACCTTGGAGCAGAAAGACTTTGTCTGCGTACTGGTTGAGCAGGGTAAAATCGTGGGTGGACATTAAAATAGAAAGATCATATGTTTGACGAATTTCATCCAACAAACGCATCAGGAGCCCCAGTCCGTCCACATCCACACCGGAAGTTGGCTCATCCAGCAGGAGAATATGAGGGATGGGCTCCAAGGCCATTGCCAGCAGGACCCGTTGCAGTTCTCCGCCGGAGAGCGCACCAATACGCTGGTCAATCAGGTCGGCGGCGTGGACGCGCTCCAGACAAGTGGAAATTTTGGCACGTAGCGCACGTGTAGCGGGGATAAAAACCGGGCGCTTGGAAGTACAAGAGGCAAACAGGTCATAAACACTCACCGGATCCCCAGGGTCAAAGGTAGGGCTTTGGGGAACGTATCCGATGAGCAACTTGGTATGGGCGCCGCCGGCGCGCTGGAATTCAATTTTTCCCTCATAAGGGATCTGCCCCAAAAGAGCTTTAAATAAAGAAGATTTTCCGGCGCCGTTCGGCCCGATCAATGCCGCAATTTCCCCGCAATGCACATGAAAATTGACGTCATGGAACACTTCCGTCCCGCCAAAATCGATGCTCAAATGTTCTGCCTTGAGGCAGCAGACGTTTTCGCAGGTGATGCCTTGGCCGTGTCTCCCGGCTTTCATGACTGCCCACCTTCTGTTTGCAGCGATTTCAGCAATTCTTCAACATTCTGGTCCATCAAAGTATAATATAAATTGGGTGTTTTTCTCTCCTCGCTGCCATTCATCATCAACGTTAAAGTGCCTACGCGGATGCCTGCTTCTTGTGCGATGGTGTTGGCGGCGGAAGTGGAGCCATTCTCTTCACAGAAGACGGCGGGAATCCCGTGGGTGTTTACCAGAGAGACGATGTTGGAAATTTCTTTGGCAGAGACTTCGCTGCCGGCTTCCTCCTCAATGGATTTCACGATGGTCAGATTAAGTGCATTGGCCAAATATCCAAACCCATCGTGGAACGTAATGAGTTCGCGGCAGGAAAGGTTGGCCAGCCGCCCGGATATCGCACCTGCGTATTCCCGCAGTGTTCGGGCAGCGGCAGTGGCGTTTTGTTCATACGTTTCTCGGTTTGTGGGGTCGGCCTCTGCCAGCCCCATGCCAATGGTTTCCACCATTTGTGCCGCCCGGTTAGGGTCCATCCAGATATGGGGATCGCCTTCCCCTTGGTCCGTGTCGTGTCCCTGGTAGGGTAAAATGGAAATGCCGCTGGAACTGTCGATGACAGGCAAATCGGGATAAGCGTCCAGAAGATCCGATAAAAATGGCTCCAGTCCCAAGCCGTTTTGGATCAGGAGGTCTGCCTGCTCTGCTGTTTTCATGTCGCTAACCGTTACGGAGTAATCATGTGGGCAGCTGATGGGCTGGTTGATGATGGTCATAATACGCACATCATCTACGCCCTCCGTTACCATTTGCGTCAGCAGATAGACAGGGTATGTGGTGGTTACCACCGTAAAACGGCCAGAGGAAGAGATGGGTGTATTGCTGCAGCCAGGCAACAAAAGAAGCAAGAGCAGGGCAAATGAAACAATGGTTTTCTTCAAGGGGTACCTCCTAAAAGCGTGAGAGCGGGGAAACGCTCAAGTGTGTAAAAAAACTGCGCCGACGCCGCCGGCTGCTATGATCAGAATAAACGGACTGACCTTCTCCGTCTGCAACAGGATAAAAACCAAAAGGGCGATGAGGAAAATCGGCCAGTCGAAAGGAACAGGAAAACCGGACGGGAACAGGGAAGTGGATGCGATGCTGATCAGAGAAGAAGCGATGAGCGCCAGAACCGCAGGGCGCACACCAAACAGTGCAGAGCGCAGGATGGGGTTTTGCTGAAATTTTTTCAGCACCCGCGCCACCAGCAGGCAAAGAATGACGGAAGGCAAAACGACACCCAATGTGGCGGCGATGGCACCGGGGATACCATAAAGCTGCATCCCCACAAACGTTGCTGAATTGATGGCGAATGGGCCGGGCGTCATTTCAGAAATGGCTACCATGTCCATGGACTGGGTGACAGTCATCCAGCCACGCCCCACCAGATCCTGTTGAATGAGCGGCAGCATAGCCATTCCGCCGCCGAATGTGAATAACCCAATTTTAAAAAACAGAAAAAACAGAGTGAGAAGGTCAAGGAGCACTTGATCCAGCCTCCTCCCGTTTGAAGCGGCGATAATAGAACAAAATGCCCAGCCCCCCGCAGATCAAAAGCAAAAAGATGACATTGATCCAGGGCAGGAAAAGTGCCGCCAAAAGCGTTAGGAGACACAAAATCCAGCAAAAATGATCTTTTAGTGCCGCTTTGCGTAATTTCCAAATGGCTGAGAGAAGCAATGCGATGACGGCACCCTGGATGCCCCGCAGCGCGCCGGCCACATAGGGATTGGAAATAAAGATATTATAGAACAGGGAAACCACGACAATGACGAGGAACGACGGCAGGACACAACCGAGGCCGGCCAGCAGCCCACCCGCTGTTCCCGAAATTCGGTATCCCAACAATGTGGAAGCATTGATGGCCATCGCACCGGGGAGAGACTGAGAGACAGCGAAAATATCGGCAGTCTGCTCTTCGTCGATCCAGCCCTGCTTCTCCACAAATTCCTGCTGAATCATGGGTAACATAGCAGCCCCGCCGCCAAAAGTAAACAGTCCGATGCGAAACGTAACGAGAAAAATATGAAGAAGCTGACGCCAGGAACGCGCAGGGGTCGGTGTTTCCATTGGAAATCCTCCTTTCCGGCCAGCGCGTATCAAGATAACAGAAAAAAGAAGCCGATTGATGCCGTCTGCCGCCCAAAGCGGCAGACGGCACAAACGATTTCAAAAACACATGCGCCTGTACTTAGCCGGCGTAATAGTTGATCAAGCAACCGGCGAGAATGATGTCCCGTTCTTCTCGCGTAAGCCCCGGGAGGGACAGTGTAATGGTCTGGGTGACGCCGTTTTGCTCCAGCTTTGCTTCTATGGTCTCTCCGTCGCCTTTCAGCAAGGTGCGGATGCCCGGGAGATAAATCCGGTCGCCGGGCTGGATGTTCCGACTTTTTAACTCAGAAGCGATGAACGGAAGCATGCCCCAGTTGACCACATTGCTGCGGTACCGTTTTGTGGCGTATTCCTCGGCCAAATTGGCCACGCCGCCCAAAACCCGCTGGCAGGAAGCAGCTTGTTCTCTGGCCGATCCGTCACCGGGCTTCAAAGCCATAACCAGGCTGCCGAGGCCGGTGGTCTGGGGGTCATATCCAGAAAGTGCCGCCTTGACTTCTGGCGCGTCAGGCGTTTTCCGGCGGAGAACCTCCACATCCGATATCGCTTTGGCACGGTCCACATAAGCCGGATCCTTGCGGGACAGCGTAAATGAGGCCAGCTTTACAGGGTTGGACCGATAGGACGAGGTTTCCCCGGAGGGGATCAATTCGTCTGTTGTGGTAACAGGATCATAGATGGCGGCAGCCACAGTGAGCAGCAAATTTTCCGGCATCTGGATCTGCGCGGGCCAGTCTGCAATATTCGGCCCAAAGATCAGCTCTGTCTCCGGCTTCGGATGCCCGACCCCCTGGTATACGCGGGAAGCATAGGCAGAACTGTCAAAATGATAGGACTGACGGGCGGGGTCCACCGGGATCTCCATCAGTTGATCGGC
>JAQWCP010000055.1 GCA_028705905.1 Oscillospiraceae bacterium | reverse complement strand
GAAGGTCGTCACACCTACAAACTCATGAAGCAGGCATTCTCTGAGGGAAAAAATCTCCCGATCGCCATCACAATCGGAACACACCCTGCCGTCACCTTTGCCGCATGTACCCGCGTCCCTGAAGCAATATAATACCAGCGCACTGACAGAATATCCACTGCTGGATTTTTCTGCCAGTGAACCGGAAAGTGATGAGGTATCGTAGCTTGTATTGATTTTTGATAAAGCACAGCCTGACAGCAGCGCCAGAACCATGACGGCACATAGTATAACCGATAATATTGATTTCTTCATATATTCAAGGCCTCAGACAAAAAGTGTTGTTTCATCATTTATACCGCATATCTTTTTAGTGTAACACACAATTCATTGAAAATCAATTCCAGATACCATGCCCACAAACTAATATATAATATTTTGTTTTCGCTGAGACGCAAATACAGAAATTGAACTACCTTCATAACTATACTGATATTTTACATACAATACGTAAAATATGGCAGATTCTGGGGATTATATTTCTTCCTACCCATACTGCTCTCCGAGCTATGGTTAAACTAAAAATGCTGGCGTGAGAAACCGCAACTTGCCCTCTTGGCAAGCAATGGAAAAGCATATACTTTTCCGAAAAACGCTCGATCTGCCGCTGGCGGCATCTTCGCATTTTTGCTTGTTGGGAGAACCCAAACCCCATAAAAAAAGGAGCGGCTGGTAGAACTCACCGGGGTTTCGCCTTCCGGTAATCGGCGTATGTATTCCGTGTTTCGCCATAATTTATGATGTGCGTTTTCAGTTCTTTTATCTCGCGCATACGTGCCTCATTGAGCTTGAGTTTATCGGAAATAGTATTAAAATCCGAGGATGCCGCCGCTGCTTTTGTTTCCAATTCTTCCATAGTCGTGAGGCCATGTTCCGTGAAAAAGTTGAGAGCCTTGGCCGACTCTTTAAGATTGAAAACCTTGGCCCACTTCTCATAGCCCCCGCCCTTGCCCTCGGCGATCTTTTGCTGAATGTCGATGATAAAAGCCACGCGCCGGTCTTCGGCTTGCTTCGGTTTTTTAACGCTGATGGCAGGAACATATGTCCTGGAAATTTTCGTCTGCAAAACGTCCTCGGCATATTCCTTGCCGAGCGGTTTTGCGCGGGTGAAACGCTCCTGGCCGAGCGCGCGGAACGAGATATATTTTCCTCGTTTGACTTCATATCCCGCTGACTCCATACGTTTCAGGAAGTGGTTGAAGTCCGTGCAGCCGGGGAGTATGTCGTCCATGGTTTTACGCAGCTTCGCTTTCCAGCTTGTGCCCTCGCGTTCGGCCTTCCACTCGGCGTAATGCTTGCCCTTTGGCGCGGGATCTTCGATGATGGAGAGATTGTTTTCCAAACACAGCCTGTCGCTCATCTCTCGCTCAACCATGGCACTGTCTTTATAGTTGTTGAACTTGTGAGTGCAGTCCAGGGTGGTTGAATTGAAAATAACGTGATTATGAATATGGGCCTTATCAATATGCGTCGCCACGATGAACTGATGCTGACCGCCTGTAAAGCGCATCGCCAGTTCATAGCCGATTTTGTTGGCCTGCTCAGGCGTGACCTCTCCTGGCAGAAATGACTGCCGAATCTGATATGCGATAATTTCCCGACCATGCTGCGGTTCTCTGCCGGTGATGCTGGAATATTTCTGCTTTGCAAGTAGAAATTCCGTATCAACAGTTTCCGGCGAACACTCATAGGAACTTACATATTCGCCGTCCTGTGTCTTATCCGGGTTTATGGCATAGTCTGTCCTGTCGGAAATATACTGAGCGATTGTCTTGCCCTTGTTGATATGCATGGTAACGAGCCGTGTCGCTGCCATTACAGAACCCTCAGCGTTGCCAATTCGCTGATGACGCCCTTCATCTGCCCACAGAGCGCATCATATCCTTGCTTCAAATCTTCCACATCGGTCTCATAGAGATTGCGCGTCTCGTTGCAGCGTTTGGCGATTTGATTCACGTTATTGGAAGTTCTCTGCATTAAGGAAAGCATTTTCTGAAATTGCTCAAGCTCCAGTCTGATTACATAGCCGTCAATAACCATTTTGCGTAGATACGCACTCTGGTTTTTCGTGCCGAACAGCGCCATCTTCTTTTTGATTAAATCGTGCTCATGCTCCGATACTTTGAAAAACAGACCGATATTTCTTTCGTTCGCCATCTGATACCTCCAATCGTATGCAGTAACGCTTTAGAAACCATTTTCGAGCCTCCGAAGGTAAACATACAGGCCCCCCCTTAAAATTGGTTCCTGAAAGCCTTGATATTACTGCGCTTTTTTGAGCCACTATTTCTACATGACAGGGGCATATGCTCCATATCTGATTCCTAACTTATGAGGAGAACATCAGCGTATGCCGATGCTCTCCTCATATTTGTCTTGGGGGATATCCTCCAAGATTTTCATCATCAGCTCGCGGGCGCGATAAAGGTGAAACACTGACATTTCATTCATCGGAATAACGGCTTTACCGAAACTGTTGTATTCCTTGGCCTCGTCGTCATGCTCTGAGAACTCTTTGATACCCTGCAATGTCTCAATGGAGTCGTCGGAGAGCCCAAGACTTCTTGCCAGCGCCATGTTCTCATGCACTTTGCTGTCCGTGTCGCCGAGCAGATATTCATACGGAACCTTAAAAAACTCAGCTGTGCGCTTGAAATTGTACATGTCCGGGATGGTTTTGCCGTCCTTCCATTGCGCCACGGCCTGTCTCGTAACGCCGACATAATCCGCTAGCGCCTGTTGACTTGCGCCTGTGTCGTCCATCAGTTGACGCAGCCGCGTGGGGAATGGGAGAAAGTAATTTTTGTTTTCCTCTATCATCTGAAAAGCCTCCTCGTGTTATTCTCCATTGCACTTTTCTTAACGCCGTCATTTGCTCTTGATACTGCAAGTCAAATTAACTATACCGGCATTGTAGCAAGCTAAAATTACTTTATCAATATATTTGTAAGAATTAGTTGCGGAAGTAAGGAGGCTTGAAGCACAGCCGCAACCACTAAACGCACCTTGAAAATTGAATATGGAGAAAGGACAGCGGATGGCAAAGAAGGAGAAGAAAAGCAGCAGCGGCATGGATATCCCGGATAAGCGATAGCGCGGAGCCTACTCCCGACAATTCAGAAGTATTACGAAAGCGAGGATGGACAGAAAGCTTTCGCAGAATGGAAAGCGCGGCAGGATAAAGATAAGGAGAAACGAGAATAGCCAGATGAATAACAACGAGGGCGGCACCGATAAGTGTCGCCCTCGTTGGGCGTTATAGGTCTTTAATGAAAAAAACAAATCCGAACCCTTCTCCAATTGGAAAAAGGTTCGGATTTTGTTGTTGTGGTGGAGACGAAGAGGATCGAACTCTCGACCTTACGGATGCGAACCGTACGCTCTCCCAGCTGCGAGGCTCCTTTTTCGCGCTTTCAGCGCTTCAAAATACGCCCCGCCGGAACCACCTCAAAGCCTTGATACAGCTTAATTTTTTTCGCTTTAATTATACCACAGCACCACTCAAAGTACAATCATAACATTAGCGGTTCCAACAGCAAAAGCGCACAGATTTTTTGAATTTGTGCGCTTTTTTGTGCGCTTTATTTTGTGGAGCTTTCTCCACATGATACTACCTGATTTTACTTGTTTTTTCTTGGTAGTGCTACTTGCTGCAAGGCAGTAAAACCAAGAACAAGAATACCTCAAAAAACTTTCTGTATTTATATAGCTCTATCCAAAGAATTGGATAGAGCTATTGCTATAATAAGTACATAAAGAGTGAGGAACACAAAACCTCACAAAACAAAAATAAGGGTTGCGCCCTACCGCAAGCGCCAAGAGCGCACGAAAGGAAATCATCATGAAAAAGACTACTTCTAACTACATCATCAACCACGAGGACAAGACCATCACCATCACCAAGGATTATGCCAAGCGTTCCAGCGTTCCCGGCTCCAAGGAATTCCGCGAGCTTGCCAAGCTGCACAACACCTTTGCTGACTATGACATTCAGCGCAGAACGGCAGTTATCAAAGCCGACAAGAACACACACAACGGCCTGACTCTCGCTTTCATGGAGAAATACATCAGCACCCTTTCCAACAGCGAAGAAGCCCTGAAAGAGTTTGAGGCAGTCAAGGCTTACTATAAGGACAGCAACGCCTATTATGGCAAGGTCAAGGCATGGTTCCTTGCTAACCACAATGATTATGAGAATGTTGATCTCGCAGCGTAATTGAAGATAAAAGAAAGGAATTGACTAATATGAAAAACTACACTTTTGACTTTGGCAGCAAGACGTTGACGATCACGAAGGAATTTGCGGAAAACGCAATTGACCCCACTTCCAACGAGTATGCGATTATGACCAGATTTCAGCACGATTTCCCCGACATGCGGATTTCTCGCAAAACTCACCGCTCTCCTAAGAAAGCAAACTCCGCCAAAGGCCTTACATACGCGCACATGGAGCGTTATATCAAGGTGTATGAAAATGCGTCTGAGCTGCTTGAAGTGTTCCAGAAGATCAAGGAGCTTGCGGCAAGCCAGACAAACGGCTATCTGTACGTCAAAAATTGGTTTGTACAGCAATTTCCGAGCTACAAGGAGATTCCTGCTTTTAAGAATGGCAAGCTCTACGTCCTGCCAATTCCTGCACCTGATACTGAAAAACATGATTTTAAGCAGGCGGAAGTCGCATAATAGAAAAGGAGAGTAAGAATATGAAAAACAAAATGGTGGAACTGAAAGAGGCCGCAACCGAATGGAATTGCAGCATTTTTGATGCAGCCTATGAGCTTATATTTATGTACTACGAAGCCGCAGGATTTGATACTAAGCAACTTGCCGCCGAATTGGATCATAAAACGCCCGAAGATATTTTGGAAATGTACTATTACGGAATGTGAGATGAAAACTGAATATGACAAAGAACAAATGCCGCTGATCTGTAATTCCAGACAGCGGTATTCTTCTGTCCAGAAGTAGACGAACGGGAAAATGAAAAAAGTTTGGCCAAAACAGGATTTTTGTATAGGTGGAGATTTTATATACAATAGAAGCTTTAATGAATTGCTAGACTTAGGGGGTTCCCCCTAAGATGCTCCGGGGAAAAACCAAGGTTTTTCCCTCCACCCATTTCCTATACGAAAGGCTGATTTCAAATACGAGCCGCAAGCGGCTCTATTTGAAACATCCTTTACACCAAAAGAAAATTGAAAAGAGGACGCACAATGACAATCGGAGAATATTACAACAGTAAAATTCCAGAGTATTATCCAACCATGTATCAGGATGGATATACAGTTCCACAAATTCTTTTTGCAGCAAGACGAAGCATTTATAACCGATACCTTGAAAGCCAACAGGTGAATGAAATCAAAGTTACAAGTGAGGTCAAAGTAAAATGAGAGTGGGCGCAAACCAACAGGACAAAAAGAAAAAGAAGAAAAAACGCGAGTCAGAGCTTGAATCCATGATTTTTCAGATTATGGAGAAGAGCATGAAAACGGCACTTGATAAGGCGTTAGACGATATTCTGAAAGACTGGAAATAAAGAGAGGCGGCAGGCCGTTTCGGAGAATTCAAACCCCAGTGTGGGCGATTCTTTGAACGGCGTGCCGCCTTTTTTCGTTATCTTCCTTCTGGCTCGTCTGACAGCGAAAAATGGCTCTATCGCGCACAGCCATGAAAACCGTGATTCAAAACAAAAATGCCGCTCAGTGAGAGTTTTGCCCAGCCCAAACCCACCGCCTCAAACAGAAAAATATTAATCCCGAAATATACCCCCGTCCCATGGCTGTTGTTCACAAAAAGGTATCAGTAATTCTGTGAACAGAAACAAGGCAAAATCAGGGCGTTTTCTTCTCTTTTGGAGCCGTCGCAAATTGTTCAGGAAAGCATTTGTTTTATTGGACATCACTAACTATTCCATATCTGCCTGTTCAGCATAAATCGTATTATCATTACCAGAAACGTTACATTTTCAACATAAAATAATAATCCCAAAACTGACAACGTTCTCCAAGCATACAAGAAAAATGCGCATGGGTTCTCTGGCACTACAACCAGTAAAATTATGCTACTTATGAAGATTGTCCCGACTGAACAAAATACCGCAAGTTTAAAATATGTAGTAAGTACACCTAATTGCGTTCTGTCTCGCTGAGAACATGCCACTGCCTTTTGCATTTTCTTTGATAAATCACTGTTAATTAAGCCAATAATAGCCGCAATGTACACTGCCAACACAATAGAAGAGAGCGTTAATCCGCTTTCAGCAATTCTAGAGTAATCCAAATCAAAAAAAATTCCACATGCAACAGCAAAGAGCCCTAAAACAAGTACTAAATTACGATCTCGCTTCTCCATACTAGACACCTAATTTTGCAAGAAGCAATACACGCACGCTTTCGGGATTGTAACGATAATTTTCATCACGAGTTAAATCAAATTCTATTGATGCTATCATCGTTGAAAAATTGAAGGTGTTTTCAAATCCACTGTCATCAATTCCGACAACAATTACATCATCGAATTCACCGCTATCCCGTTTTAGTCCCCAATTCTGCAAAGTTGTTTTTACTATGCCTATTGGACTAAAGCCGTAATCCAATTTTAATTTACTATGTTCTGGTAAATCAAGTCCAAATAGGTTTGCTTGCTTTCTAAAAATACTGTCTGGAATGTCTGTATAAAGAGTTCTCCGTTGAGTAAATGTAACAGATTTAAGATATTTAACTGCCGATACAAATTCATCAATTGATTTAAGTACATTTTTTGTCATAACCGTTGTTTGAAGCATATCGCTGATATAGTCCGTTACAGTTGCTTTTTTGTTGTAATCGGACAAATACAGCAGATGCTTTTCAAGGTCATAACAAGCAAATAGTTGATATCGCATTTCAACTTGATTTTTAGGACGTGGATTACTCTTTTCGGAGTTGTCTGAAGTATCTACGACTGTATCTGAATATAAACTTTCATTATCATACTGAAAATACATCCAGTAGTAATTCTCTTTCACGAATTCCTGCTCCACAGAATACAAGAAATTTCCTTTACGATATAACACTCTCCCTATATCTTGAAGTTTAGTAAACGTGAGCTTTGTAGGGAATTCGTCATTGACGTATAGTAGCATAGAACTAAATTTCATGAAGAACCTCCTTATTGTATTTTACTGTTCGTTTACATACTCTATTAAATCGGCGGGTTGGCAATCCAGTACGGAACAAATTTTATCTAATGCATCTACTGGAAAATGTTTGACCGTTCCCGTACAGATTGCGGAAATCGTCGGTGGTCTGATTCCTGTTTTCTCTGCTAATTCCTTCTGCGTCATTTCTCGCATGGCGAGCATTACCTTTACCTTGAACTTAATCATAGATGACCTCCTTTTCCACGCTTACAGGATACTACGAATTGCGTAGTGCGTCAATACGAAATACGAAAAGTAATATCGTATTTCGTAAAATAATTACGATAACCGTATTGACAAATTACGAAATTCGTAGTAACATAAATACAGTTAAGAGAGGCAAGCCAAGGCGGACGAAGTAGGCGAGAGCCGAACCAAGAACGCAAGATCAGAGTGGGAACGGATAAGAGAGAGTGAGATTGCCAAAGGCATAGATGTTTAAGGCCACCCACCACTTGCCAAACGAAATCTACCATCCAAAAGGAGAAAGAAAAAATGAGCAAGAATGAAATAGTCGGCATGATCGAAACCATGAACAATTACGACGAGCTGGCCGCAAAAGCTACAGCTAAGGCCGATGCAATACGAGACACGCTGAAAGCTGAAATGCTCCGCCAGCAGACAGAAGAACTTACAGCGGGCGCGTACATTGTTCGCTACACCAGCGTGATCTCAAACCGCTTTGACAGTACCACCTTGAAACGGCTCTACGCTGAACTCTATAAGGACTTTACATTACGGTACCTTGCTAATTAGAAAAATGCTCCACGGGCAAGAGAAAGCCCGTGGAGCTATCAGGGGGATTGATTATGATTTACGGATACGCCAGATGCAGCA
>JAQWCP010000054.1 GCA_028705905.1 Oscillospiraceae bacterium | reverse complement strand
CGTGCGCACCGTGATGCATCTGCACCCCCCTCTGGCGCCCTATAAATGCGCCATTTTGCCCTTGTCCAAAAAGCTGGCAGAACAGGCGGGCGCCATCTACAGCGACCTGGCCAAAGATTTTATGGTGGATTATGACGATGCCGGCTCCATCGGCAAACGGTACCGCCGTCAGGACGAGATCGGCACGCCCGTCTGTGTCACTTTTGACTTTGACAGCCTGGAAGATCAGTGCGTTACCGTGAGAGACCGGGACACCATGGAGCAAGAGCGAATCCCCATTGCATCTTTAAAGGATTATTTGACAGAAAAAATTGCATTTTAACCGTTCCCCTGTACTTTAGATCACCCAGGTATGGCTTGACCACGAGAATTAGGAGGGATTTGGATGAAAGACGGTTTTATCAAGGTAGCCGCCGGTACCCCAAGGGTTCAGGTTGCCGGCTGTCGGGAAAACGCAGAACAAACATTTGGACTTATGCGGCAAGCAGATGCCCTCGGTGTGCATCTTTTGGTCTTGCCGGAGCTCGGCCTCACAGGCTGCACCTGCGGTGACCTGTTTTTTCAGCCCACTCTGCTGGATGGCGCCGCTCAAGCACTCTCCACCGTGCTGGAGGCAACCCGCAACTTGCGGCTTGTAACGGTTGTTGGCCTTCCTCTGCGGCACAATCGTCAAGTGTATAATTGTTCCGCCGTTTTGCAGGGAGGAAAAGTCCTGGGTGTCGTACCCAAACACTGCGGCAGCTTTCTCTCCCAAACGAGACATTTTGCCGCCCCGCCGGAGGGCATGGAACAGATTGCTTTGCCCACCGGTCAATGGGCGCCCTTTGGCGCTGCGCTCACGTTCACCTGCGATACCTTGTCGGCATTCTCATTTGGCGTTGTGCCCGGGGAGCTTGTCTCCTCGCGGACCAGCGGTCAGCTCGCCTCCGGCGGCGCCGTTATCCTGGCCAACCCCGGGGCCGACTGTGCGCTGGTGGGCAGAAGTGCCAAGCGGCTGACGCAGGTCACATCTGAAAGTGCCCGGCTGGTCTGCGGCATAGTAGGCGCAGAGGCGGGAGACGGCGAATCCACCACGGACATGGTGTTTGCGGGCCACAACATGATTGCGGAAAACGGCACCCTTCTGGCGGAATCCCGGTTTGACACCGGCCTCTCCATCTCAGAAATCGATGTGAATCGTCTGGTTTATGAACGTCGCCGCAAAGGCCGCTTTTCGGAACAAGCTGCAGCGCAAACGCAAATCTTCTTCTCCCTGCCCCTGACCAAAACCAATTTAACCCGATACATCTCTGCCTTTCCTTTTGTCCCAGAGGACGGGAGCGTACGCAACACCCGCTGCGAGGAGACCCTTTTGATCGCCTCTTTGGGCCTGAAAAAACGTCTGGAGCATACCGGCGCCAAAACGGCAGTCATCGGATTGTCCGGGGGGCTGGACTCCACCCTGGCTATTTTGATCACTATGATCGCCATGAAAATGATGGACCGCCCGGCGGAAGATGTGATCGCCGTCACAATGCCCTGCTTTGGGACAACGGACCGCACCAGAAACAATGCGGTGGAATTGGCAGAGCGGTGCGGTGCCACACTGCGGCGCATTGACATTTCCAATACTGTTCGCAGCCATTTTGCAGATATTGGCCAAAGTATGGACAACCATGACGTAACATTTGAAAACGCCCAGGCAAGAGAGCGGACACAGGTTTTGATGGATATTGCCAACCAAACAGGCGGCATGGTCATTGGCACAGGAGATTTATCGGAGCTTTCCTTAGGATGGGCCACGTACAATGGCGACCACATGTCGATGTATGGGGTGAACGCCTCTATCCCCAAAACGCTGGTGCGCCATCTGGTTCAATACGTTTCCAAAGATAAAGCCCAGGAGGATCAGGCGTTGTCCGTTGTGTTGTCTGACATTCTGGATACGCCGGTTTCCCCGGAGCTGCTGCCAGCAGTGGGCGGCGTCATCTCCCAAAAGACGGAAGACCTGGTGGGCCCCTATGAACTGCACGACTTCTTTTTGTATTACATCGTGCGCTGGGCCTTTCCCCCGAAAAAAATCCTTCGCTTGGCAGAACACGCCTTTGGACGCCAATATCCCCGGGCCGTCATTCTAAAATGGTTAAAGACGTTTTACCGACGTTTCTTCTCTCAGCAGTTCAAACGGTCTTGCCTGGCGGACGGCCCCAAGATTGGTTCCGTTTCGCTGTCCCCTCGGGGCGATTGGCAAATGCCAAGCGACGCGGTTTCCACCCTCTGGCTTGCCGAGCTGTCCGAATTGGAGTAAAGCATGCGCTTGTTTATTGCTGTTTTATTGGACGACCCTGTGCGTAGCGCGCTGCGCAGCGTGCAGGACAACCTGAGTGCCAGATCCGTCAAGGGCAGGTTTTCCAGCCCGGAAAACCTGCACCTGACGTTGGCGTTTTTGGGCGAACTGCCTGGAGCGGTGCTGGATCTTGTCAAATCCTGCATGGACACAGCCGTTTCCGGCTTTGCCGCCCCCCTAACCCTCTCATATTCCCATCTAGACCGCTTTTCCCGGCGGGAAGGTGATTTGTATTATGCGGCGCTTTTCCCCTCGCCCGCGCTGTTGCAGCTACATGCGCAGCTCATAGAAGCCCTCTCCGGCGCAAATTTGCCGTACGACGCAAAGCCCTTTCGTCCCCATCTGACTCTGGGCCGGAACGTGGTCTTGCAGCCCAGCGCTTCTATGGAATCAATCCCTTTTTCCGTGCCCGACCTGTCCGTTGCCTCCATTGCCTTGATGGAGTCTAAGCGTGTGCAGGGCACGCTGGTCTACACGCCGCGCTACCGGGCATATCTTGTCTGACTCTTTACAGATGGAGGTGAATGCTTTGCCCCCCAAAGTTTTGGCCATTACAGGCCCCACCGCAACAGGGAAAACCCGCTTGGGTGTGGCCCTGGCAAAGGCTTACAATGGTGAGGTCGTTTCGGTGGACTCTATGCAGGTTTACCGCCAAATGGATATTGGCACGGCAAAACCAACTCCATCCGAAATGCAGGGTATCCCCCATCATATGATCGACGTGGTTGACCCATGGGAAGGGTATTCTGTTGCGCTTTATGCGGAACAGGCAAGCGCCTGTGTGGATGATATTTTGGCCCGGGGGAAATTGCCTGTCCTGGTGGGCGGTACAGGCCTTTATCTGGATTCTCTCCTCTCCGGACGTCAATTTGCCCCCCGCACGGAAGATGCCTCCCTGCGGGCACAGCTGGAACAGCGTGCTGCCGCAGAGGGCACCCCAGTGCTTTTGGAGGAACTGGCCCGTGTAGACCCCGAAACGGCAAACCGCCTGCATCCCAACGACCAAAAGCGAATCATACGGGCGCTGGAGGTGTTTTCCCTCACCGGAACCACCCTTTCCAGCCACAATGAAAAGACCCGCCAGGCGCCCCCCCGATATGCGGCATGTACCATTGCCCTTTCTTTCTCGGATCGTGCAGACTTGCGGGCACGCATTGACGAGCGGGTGGATGAAATGGTGTCTCTCGGCCTTGTAGAAGAAGTGTCCCGCCTGCTTTTGATGGGCGTTTCTCCGCATTGCACCGCGATGCAAGCCATTGGGTATAAAGAATTTTGCTCCGTGCAGACTGGTGTACAATCGTTGGAAGATGCCATATCCCAAGTCAAGCTTCGCTCGGGGCAATATGCCAAACGGCAGTTGACCTGGTTGCGTCGAAAAGCAGACCTCCACTGGATTTTATGGGGGTCAAGACCAGATTTTGAAAAAGCATTCCATGTTTCGACACAATTGATGAAAGAATTTGGTTTACTATGAAAGCGGGAGTGCTCTGACCCCAGTGGCTCCCGCGGACAAGCCAACACGCGCTTGGCCGCACTTGTGAAAAGGAGTGCGTTTTATGCCAAAATCACCAAATTTACAGGATTCTTTCCTCGCTCGCGTCAGACAGGACCGGCTTCCCGTCACCATTTTCCTTGTCAATGGCTATCAGCTGCGAGGCTATGTCTCTGGCTTCGATCCATTCACCATTGTTCTGATGAGTGACGGCAAACAGCAAATGATCTATAAGCACGCAATCTCTACCATCGTTCCCCAACATCCCATCGCATTTATGGAAAAAACCGTCTTGGAGGAAGATACTCCCTAACCCCCTTCCTCCGTTTCAGGAGAAGAACATATGAAACAAGGAACCTTTGCCACAAAAGTCATCATGATGATCCTGCTCATTGGCGTGGTCGCGTATGTGGGCGTATATATCATACGCTCTGTCTCCACCCCCTACCAAACAGAGCTTGCTTATGCCTTCCAGGTGGAAGAAGTCTCCACTGCAAGCGGTTATTTGGCGCGCACGGAGACCGCACTGCCCTCCGCATCTGGTCTCGTGGAAGTATCTCCACGGGAGGGGGAACGGGTGAGCAAAAACCAAACCATTGCAACCATTTATACAAACGAAGCGGCGTTCAATCAGCAGCAGACCATCAAAAGCTTGGAAGAACAGCTGGCACAGTTGAAGGAAATCGCTTCTTCCGCTGAGGAATCCCTGGACAAAGCCCGGCTTGATAGGGAAATCGCATCTGGAATCATCCAATTGCGTCAGCTGGCTGCCAGCCAATCCTTTTCTCAGCTTGACACCATCTCTTCCGCCTTTAAAAGCCTTGTTTTCTAACGGGATTATACTGCCGACCAAGCAGACCAACTTTCCACACTGATCTCGGATCTGTCCAGCCAAATTACCGCCTTGCAGGCAAATGCATCCCAACAGGCACAAACCATTTCAGCCTCTGTTGCTGGTACATATTCCAGCCTGGTAGACGGATATGAGTCCATCCTGACCAAAGAACAGGCTCTTGCGCTCACCCCTTCTGCGTTCCATGCCCTTGCACCGGCCAGCGCCGATCAAACTGCGGTGGGAAAGCTGATCACAGACAGCACCTGGTATTTCGTCACCGCCCTGCCGCAGGAGCAAGCCCAAGGGCTGAAGGTCAATCATTCTGTCACGGTTCGGTTTGCCCGCAGTCTCCCGGATGCCGTCCACATGACCGTCACTTCCATCAGTGAACCGGAAAACGGAGAAGTGGTCGTTGTCTTTTCCTGTAATCGGTATCTTGATCAGATCACCTTGATGCGCCAAACTTCAGCCGATATCATTGCTTCTTCCTATTCCGGCCTGCGGATTCCGAAAGAATCCCTCCGGGTTTTGGAAGACGGCACAGTGGGTGTCTATTGCATGGCAGGATTGCAAGCGGAATTCCGACAAGTGGAAATCATCTATGAAGGCGATTCCTTCTATTTGGTTTCCATCAGCACCGAAAGCAAAGGGCTCAAAGCAGGAGACCAGGTCTTCGTTGTGGGAGAAGCCTTGTACAGCGGAAAAGTATTTTCTTAACTCATCGACAGGAGGCGATTGTATGTCTATCTCAGAAAATATTGCGGCAATACAATCTGAAATAGCAGCCGCCGCCCATGCATCTGGCCGAACTGCATCCGATATTCTACTCGTGTCCGCTACTAAAACCCAAACGGCGGACACCGTCCGTGCCGCCATTGCCGCGGGTATCACAGCCTGCGGCGAAAACCGCGTGCAGGAATTGGTGGAAAAAAAATCTCAAAATGCCTACGAGGGCGCATCGGTTCATTTTATCGGTCATTTGCAACGTAACAAAGTGCGACAAGTGGTGGGGCAGGTAGACTTAATTGAATCGGTGGACTCCGAAGTCCTTTTGGATCTGATTGAAAAGCAGGCAGCTGCCTTGGGAATCCGCCAGGACATTTTGCTGGAAGTCAACATCGGCCGAGAGCCCAACAAATCAGGCGTTTTCCCCGAAGAACTGGAAGCACTTTCCTGCAAGGCTTCCAAATTGCCCCACATTCGTCTCTGTGGATTGATGGCAATTCCGCCAATTGCATCCGTTCCCGGGGAAAATCGACATTTTTTCCGCCAGATGTATCAGCTTTTTGTTGACATGAGGGAAAAATCGTATGATAATAATGACATACAGTATTTATCTATGGGTATGAGCGGAGATTTTGCAGATGCAATCGCAGAAGGCGCAAATATAGTGCGTATCGGTGCTGCATTGTTCGGCCCCCGCATGAACAGACAAATATAGAGGAGGATTACTTTTTCATGGGACTTTTTGATGAACTGAAGCGACTTGCCCGCCCTTACGAAGATGAAGACGAGGAGGATGTGGAGGATTTTCAGCCCGTTTCTAAAACAGCAGCTCGACCAGCCCATGTTGGCAGCGCACCGGAAGCCAGACGGAGCAGCGGCCCAGTGGATGACCGACACAATAAAGTGGTAAATATCCATGCAACCACACAGTTGCAGGTTGTTTTGGTCAAGCCCGACCGGTTTGAAAACGCTGCGGAAATCGCTGATCACCTGCGCGAAAAACGTACCGTTGTTCTGAACTTGGAGTCCACACATAAGGACATTGCGCGCCGCTTGGTAGACTTTTCTTCCGGCGTTGCCTATGCAAATGGCGGAAAAATCAAAAAAGTGGCCGTGAGCACATACATCATTACGCCCTACAATGTGGATATTCTAGGCGACTTAATCGACGAACTAGAAAATAATGGACTCTATTTTTAAACACGCTTTCTACCCTGTAAGGGCTGCTCAAACGGGCAGCCCTATGGGTTTTTGAAATTCTAAAGATAAACCTGTCGGCTCCATCTGTATGATCGGGCTTGATTTCGGGCAGATTGTAAAGAGAAATGAGGGATACTATATGCTGACACCCCAAGAAGTTGCTGAACGTTCGTTTCCAAAAGCCAAATTCGGTGGATATGGTATGGCGGAAGTGGATGAGTTTTTAGATGTATTGACAGAAGATTATGGTGCATTGTACAAAGAAAACACCGTACTCAAGGGCAAAATGAAAGTATTGGTAGAAAAAATTGCAGAATATCGCAGCACAGAAGACGCCATGCGCACAACGCTTTTAACCGCGCAAAAAATGGCTTCTACCATGATTACAGAAGCAGAGGAAAAGAAAGCGCAAATTGTGAAAGAAGCAGAAAGCGCCGTGCAGGAGCGATTGGACGAGCTTCACAAAGCAGTTGCAGACGAGCAAGCACGTCTGGAAGCTGCACAAAGCGCAACCGCTTCTCTGGTTTCGCAGGTTCGGGACGCCTGCAAAAAGCATTTGGCCATTTTGGATTCCCTTCCCCAGATTGTCGCCCCGCCGTCTCTTCCCCCCCAGGAAGATCCTGTGGAAGCGGCCGCAGACGACATCGATTCTTCTTTGAGTAAAATTGTCGGTGTGGAGGCAGACAGCGCCTCAGCCGGTCGACAAACAGACATCCGAGAAATTGAACAAGACTTTGAAACGGTTATCTTGAACAATGGGGATGCAAATGGGTGGACAGAAGCTGCTTTGGATGAATTGGAAGCCCAGACCACGCGTAGAATTGACTTCGATAATTTGCAATTTGGACGAGATTATGAAGTGAAATAAAAACAAACTCTCATGTATGGCGGCGGATGATGGGCGAATCGAACGCTCCAAACGTCGCCATCTCTTTGCAAATTGCAAAATTAGTAAAAATAAGGAGAGACCAGATCATGCCCCTGGATTACAACCAGACCATCAATCTGCCAAAAACAGACTTCCCCATGCGCGCCGGCCTGCCCAAGCGGGAGCCGGATATGCTGAAAAGCTGGTATGACCAAGATGTATATGGAGCCTTGATGAAGCACAACGAGGGTAAACCCCGTTTTATTTTACATGACGGCCCGCCTTTCTCCAACGGATACATCCATATGGGAACCGCCATGAATAAATGCCTGAAAGATTTTATCTTGCGGTACAAAAATATGTCCGGTTTCCATGCACCTTACACACCCGGTTGGGACAACCATGGCATGCCTATTGAAAGCGCAATCATCAAGCAGAATAAACTGGATCGGAAAAAAATGTCTATCCCCGAGTTCCGGGATGCCTGCCAGGCGTTTGCACAAAACTTTGTGGACATTCAGAGAGAGCAATTCATCCGTCTGGGCGTTCTGGGCGATTGGGAACATCCCTACCGCACCATGGACCCCGCATTTGAAGCGGAAGAAGTGAAAGTCTTTGGTAAAATGTATGAAAAAGGATACATTTACAAAG
>JAQWCP010000053.1 GCA_028705905.1 Oscillospiraceae bacterium | reverse complement strand
AGTTTCCGAATCGTTCCTTTGAAGTCCTGGGCCTTTTCCCCGTTCATGTGGCCAGGGCCACCAAAACCCATGCCACGCCTTGGTCTGTTCTGCATATCTCCACTCATGCGCCACGTCCTCCTTTCAGTTCTTCTTCCGAGAGCTGGGATCTGGCAATTTCTTGATAGGCACTGCACGTTTCCATCAGCGTCTGATGGGTACCTTTGCCTACAATTTTTCCCTCTTCCAGCACCAAAATCTGATCCGCATGTAAAATCGTGCTGATCCGCTGGGCTACAATGAGTACCGTAGCATCGGAAATAAATTCTGCCAATGCCTTTCGCAATTTGGCGTCCGTCTGATAGTCCAATGCGGAAAAGCTATCGTCAAAGAGGAAAATTTTAGGGTGCTTGGCAATGGCCCGTGCTATGGAAAGCCGCTGCTTCTGCCCACCGGATACGTTACTGCCGCCTTGGGCAATGGAGCTGTGATACCCTTCTTCCTTGGCGCCAATAAAATCTGCCGCCTGAGCAATCTCCGCCGCCCGGACCATTTCTTCGTCGGTGATCTTCGGATCACCGAACTTCAGATTGGAGGCAATATCGCCAGAAAAGAGAATGCCCCGCTGCGGCACAAAGCCCAAAAAGCTGCGCAGTTTTTTTTGAGAAATGTCCCGGATGTCCACGCCGTCAATGGTGATCTTCCCTTCTGTCACATCGTAAAACCGAGGAATCAGATGGAGCAGTGTAGATTTGCCACAGCCGGTGGAGCCGATGATGGCCGTAGTCTGTCTCGGCTGCGCTGTAAAGCTGATTTTCTCCAACGTGTCTTCTTCTGCTCCCGGGAAGCGGAAGGACACGTTGTCAAACTGCAACACACCCTGAACATGCTCCAGTGCATCGTCCAGTACTGCTTCCTTATCCTGAATGGTGGGTTCTACCGCCAGCACCTCGTCAATCCGGCGAGCAGCAACCCCCGCCCGGGGCAACATGATGGAAACCATAGTCAACATCAAGAAAGACATGACAATCAGCATGGTGTATGTGATGAATGCCATCATATCTCCCACTTGCAGGGTACCAAAATCCACGCCCTTTGCCCCCACCCAGACGACCAGGATAGTGATGCCGTTCATAATCAGCATCATCGATGGCATCATAACGCTCATCATCCGGCTGGTAAAGAGCTGGGTTTTCATCAAATCTTCATTGGCTTCTTCAAATCGCTGTTCTTCATGCTGCTCCCGGCCAAAGGCCCGGACGGGCATCACACCAGTTAAAATCTCCCGGGAGACCAAGTTCAGGCGATCCACCAGAGACTGCATCTTTTGGAATTTTGGTATGGTAATGCGCATCAGAACAAAAACGACGGCAAAGATGATCGCCACGGCTACGACAATGATCCAGCCCATCTCCGTTTTGCTTCCAAGCACCTTGATGACACCACCAATCCCCAGAACAGGGGCGTAAGATACCATCCGCAGCAGCAGGACTGAAACCATCTGAATTTGTTGAATGTCGTTGGTGCTCCTTGTGATCAAAGATGCCGTGGAAAACTTGCCCATCTCCCCGTTGGAGAAAGACACCACCTTTCGGAACTGCCGGCCTCTCAAATCCCGACCCACACCCGCCGCCGCCTTGGCGGCCAGGAGGGAGGTCAAGATGGCCGCACCTATCATGACAAGGGTAAGTAGCAGCATCATACCGCCTTTGCGCAGCAGATAGGATGTCTGCATCGCCCCAAGGTCCATCCCCAATGCCTCATATTCCTGCCGCACCGTCAAAATTGCCTTTTGCTCCAACATAGAGCCATATCCCGTTTGGTTTGCCATCTGCTCTTTCATCTGCAAAAACTGTTCCTTTGAGGTAGCGCCTGATTCCACTGCGGCCCGCAGCGTGGAAAGGTCCGTCTGCTCCGTTAACGTGGCGCAAAGGGCCAGCGGTGCGGACATCACCTGAGAGAGTCGTGTTTCGTCCGCTCCGTCGATCAGGGTATATACGCCCTCTGACGTCTCTTCATATTGGCTTTCTACAAATGCGGTGTCGCTTTCTTCCAGAAACAAACCAACACCCCAGAGCGTATCCCCCCGAATCTGCGTCGGCACCGCCATCTCTATTCCACTCTGTTGGATCCCCACATCCACGATATCTGATGTGTATTCTGGCAACTTCAGATCACAATACGCCTGCACAATCAGCAAAACGAAAATAAAACACACCATTTTCTTTGCATTTTTCAAGTAACGTAAAATTCGTATCATACGCCATCACCAACCCTTTCTTCCATCAAACAATTCAGCTCATTCAGCAGGGCAACGAGTTGGTTCATCTTGTCCGCCGTAAGCGCAACAACCAAATCATCACCAAACCGGAACAGGCTCGTTTTCGCCTGGCTCAGCGTCTCATACCCAGCCTTTGTCATCTGTACCATGGTATTGCGCCGATCCTTCTTTCCCGTCTCCCGGGAGATATATCCCTTTTGCTCCAGCCCCCGCAACAGCCTGGAAATGGCCGGCTGAGACACTTCCATTCGTTGCGCCAGATGGGATACATACACCACCTCCTGCTCCCGGGACATTGAAGCCAGAAGGCAGAGAATAAAAAACTCTCCCCTTGACAAGGGCATAAACGGCAACTTATGCGCCAATCGTCCCGTCCGGTAAAGCGCCTGCATCAATTCTACCTGTATCGATTCCGTTTGCGCGCCCAGCATCGGATTTTTCATTTCAAAACCTCCTAACTCAAATAATTAACAATGTTATTTATCTGCCGTGCGAGATATTTTAACGCTCCCGGATATAAATGTCAAGCGTTCTCTCCCACTGTTCATAGATTCGTCACACTTACCAGTTCGAAAGCATAAAAAGACGGCCATCTGGCCGTCTTTTTATGCTTCTTGACTGCTATAACCCCAGGCCCAAACCGGATAGGCCGGACAGGCCCCCTGTGCATTTCTGCATGGCATCGTTCATCGCTGCCTTCGCGCTGCGCATGGCCTCGTTTACCGCTGCCACGATCATGTCCTGCAGCATTTCCACATCCTCCGGATCCACAGCATCTGGAGCGATCTGGATAGAGAGCAACTCCTGCTTTCCATTCACTGATGCTTCCACCACACCGCCACCGGAAGCCGCTGTAAAGGTCTGCGCCTCCACTTCGCCTTGCAGGCGGGTCATATCCTGCTGCATCTTTTGCACTTGCTTCATCATGTTCATATTCATGCCGCCCATTGCGCCCCCACGGCCGCCGCCAAATCCTTTTGCCATTTCTCGTTCTCCTTTTTAACAAAAATCAGTGGATCATCTATCGTTTTACCTGTTTAGTCTAAGATCACAGAATCTAGCCCCTCGCAGAGGGCCAGCAGAGCATCCATCTTGTCTCCCGACTGTTTCTCTGCCTGTGCTTGCCGCACACCAAGAGGCGCATCTTGCGCCGCCTTTGGCTGCTTTGTGGCCCGCTCCGATTTCAGCTTCCATCGTACGGTGATCGGCCCGCCGTACTGCGCACCGCAAACAGAGGACAGAGCCTGCTCCACCTCCGGGCCTCCAGCCAGTTTTTTTGTCATCTCCGTATCGGTGTAAACCGTCAGCACTTGGTTTTCCAAGGAGAATTCCACCATCGTCCGGTTGCTCAAAACGGCAAATGCCGGCATTAAAACAACCTTCCGCAGCGCCCCCTCAATGGCGCACCAAATGGCTTCTGTCTCCAGAACCGCTGGGACAGGAGCCTTTTCTTTCAAGGCTTCCGATTCCGGTGCAAGTCCATTCTGTGCCGGTACTTTCTCCATCACACGGGGGAGTGGCTCTATGGCTCCACCTGTGGGGGCATATGCCACCGGATCCGGATTCTCCCAGGGTGCGCGGCTGTCCGCCCCACCATCTCCCGGCGCTTCCACTTGATCCTGGGTGTCCTGGGCCGCCGGGCATTGGGTCTCTTGCCCTCTGCCTCCGGAAACGAGCGGCGCTTGCAAGCGCCCTTTCTCCAACGCGGACTCCAACCTGGAAAGCCGGGCCAAGATCCCGGTTAGGTCTTCACTCAATGTTTCATTACACAGACGGATGATACACAGCTCTCCATCTGTCCGCCGGTTGCAGCTTTTGGAAAAGCCGTCCACCGTCCGCTGCAAAAGCTGCACCGTCTCAATCAGCCGGGCGGGGGTAAAATATTGGGCCAGGCGCCGCAGCGTCTCCGTCTCGTACCCGCCGGTGAGCAAGCCTGCAGCAGCTGGCGTTGTTTCCATAATCAAGATGTCCCGGGCAAGGCCGGACAAGGCGCCCAACAGCGCCCCCATCTCCCGACCGCCCTGGTACAGTTCTGCCAAAATTTCCAGTGCCCTGGGCGTGTCTCGCTGGCCCACGGCTTCCATCAGCCGGGCGGTTTCCAGATTTCCCGCAAGACCCAAGACATTTAAAACAAAAGAGGCATTGATCTCTTCTCCCAGCCCCGCACATTGATCCAAAAGGGACAACGCATCCCGCATAGATCCGTCGGCCAGACGGGAGAGCAGCGACGCGCCATCCTCTGTCAATGCCAAATGCTCCTGCTCCGCCACAAAAGACAACCGCTGCTGAATCTGGGCAGGCAGCAACCGTTTGAAGGAAAACCGCTGGCAGCGGGACAAAATCGTCGCCGGAACTTTGTGGAGCTCGGTGGTGGCCAAGATGAACATCAGATGCTCCGGCGGTTCCTCTAAAATTTTCAGCAGTGCGTTAAACGCCGCTGTTGACAGCATATGGACTTCGTCTATAATATACACCCGTTTTTTGCAATAAGCAGGGGAGTAAATCGCCTCGTCCCGCAGGGCGCGAATCTGCTCCACGCCATTGTTGGACGCGGCGTCCAACTCCAACACCTCCAGGATGTTGCTGTTGTCAATCCCTTCGCAGGTACTGCATTCATTGCAAGGGTTTCCGCCCACAGGATGCTGGCAGTTCACCGCCTTGGCCAGAATTTTGGCACAGGATGTCTTCCCCGTTCCCCGGGTGCCAGTAAACAAATACGCATGGGACAGACGCCCTTGAGCCGTCTGGGTCTTGAGGGTTTTTGTCACGTGCTCCTGGCCCGTTACATCATCAAAGGTTTTGGGTCTCCATTTTCGATACAGCGCCTGGTACATCGCAACACGCTCCTTCCACCAGCAGGGCTCTTTTCCATCAATCAATGGGGCACTCATGACCGCGCCCCAAAATATAGACAACGGCACAGAACAAGACCGCACACCGACCGTTGAATCAACTGATATGCCCGTTCCTGTAAATATTGGCTCGGAAACGGAAAATCTGCGGCACACGGCAAGTTCCGCTTAATGCTGCTCGGTTCCCCGCCTGACATGGTTCACGGTTTCCCGTTGCGCAGGTCCGATTCCTCATCACCGCAATTTACAGACTGACAACACATCAGAAATCCTGGGGCCGGGATTCATCCCTGCTATAGCGGATTGCAGGCAACAGGGCACCGCTATCTCCCCGACTAGTGCGGCCTTATCCCGTGCCGTCCCCGGCCCGCTTTATAAGGCAACTGTTATTTTACACTATTTCTCTCCGTTGCGCAAGCCTTTTTTCCTGGGGCCACTCTCCTGGGCCAACTTTTGCAACCGCGCCCGATCCAGCACCCGGATGCCGCCCCGGGACAACTCCACAATTCCTTCTCCCGCAAAGTATTTCAGCATTCTCGTTACCACTTCCCGGGCGCTGCCCATATATTTGGCCGTCTGCTCGTGGGTAATCTGAATCAGGTCCCCCTCCGTCTTGTCTAGCTCGCCCAGAAGAAAGAGCGCCAGCCGCTTGTCAAAGCTCATAAATAAAATCTGCTGCATGGCCCACATGGCGTTGGAAAAGCAAACTGCAGCCAACTGATATAGAAAGCACTCCACAAAGACAGACTCGGAAACCAGCTGAGACAGAGCACTTGCGCTCAAAAGTAAAACTTCCGTGTCCTCTTCTGCATCAATTTGTACGTCAAAAGTGATGGCGGACATAACGCAGGAAGCAGATAAAATTGACATCTCTCCGGCGCGCAACCGGTACAGCGTCACTTCCTTCCCATCCTCTGACAGCAGATACGTCCGGATCATCCCCCCCAGCAAAATCAAAAGCCCCACACAGTCGTTTCCACCACAGTGGATATTCGTTCCCTTCTCATAATGCACCGCTTCCGTTCCCAGAACGAGAATCTCCCGCTGCTCCGCCGTGAGCTGGGGCCAAGGGGAAAACATGGCTTCCAGCATCTCTTGTTTGTCCATCCCGCACCTCCCGATTGGGTTTCATTCCCTCCATTTTACCCCATTTCACAGAAAAGGACAACCTCTCTTTTGCCCGTCCCAAAACACGTGTGGAAAGCAAAGCAAGGGTTTTGATCACTGTCTAGGAAAACAGCTTTCCGTTTCCGCCAAAAAGTAGTATACTGGATCAGTAATAACTGAAAGGAGCATTTTATGGAATCGATCCAGTCTCACTCTGTCTTGCAGCATAAATGGTTTTTATATCTCACGGCGTTTTTCTCCGGCATGGCCGTCATGGCCATCGAGCTGGGTGCCAGCCGCCTGCTGGCGCCTTACTTTAGCTCCTCGCAAATTGTCTGGACGATTATCATTGGCACAATTATGATTGCCATGGCCCTCGGTAACGTTTGGGGTGGAAGGATGGCCGACAAAAACCCAGACCCCAAACGGCTCTATCGCCGGCTCCTGATCACCGCTGTCTGGACAGCGGCCATCCCCTTTCTGGGCAAATATATCATCGCCGGGGTCACGTTGTTTCTTGCCCTGTTCGTGTCCCATAATTTCCTCATCTGGGCAGCCTTCCTCTCTTGTTTGCTGCTCTTTGCTTTTCCCCTTCTTCTGCTTGGTACGGTGACGCCCTCTCTCATAAAATACGCCACCAACAGTTTAGAGGACAATGGAAAAACCGTAGGGGAACTGGGGGCACTTGGCACCATTGGCAGTATCATCGGCACCTTTTTGCCCACTTTCGTCACTATCCCCACCGTTGGCACCGCCCGAACCTTTTTGATCTTTTCCTGTATTCTGGCTCTTCTGAGCCTTGTCTATTTTCTTTCCATCAAAAGGCGTCGGGTTTTATCCTGTATTCTCTCTGCCATCATTTTCGTATCCATTTTCCTCCCTTTTTCCAACAGCTTCGCCTTTTGGGAAAAAAATCTGGCCTATGAAGGGGAGTCTATTTACAACTATTTGCAGGTGAAAGAGACGGATGAAAGCGTGATCTTGTCCACCAACGTGGCAGTGGGTGTCCAGTCCGTCATGATGAAGTCGGGCGGTCTTACGGGTCTGTATTACGACTACGCCTTGGCTGCCCCTCTGATGGCGGCGGCCGAGCCAACGCAGCAGGATGTTTTGGTCCTGGGCCTTGGCACCGGCACCTTTGCCAAGCAGTGTTTGGAATATTTCCCCGGCATCTCTGTGGCAGGGGTGGAGATTGACGAAAAAATTGCCACCTTGGCAAAGGAATATTTCCACCTGCCGGACGAGGTAAACGTGACAGTTTACGACGGACGGGCCTACCTGCAAAATGCCGGGCAATACGACGTCATCATGGTAGATGCCTATCAGGATATTACCATCCCCTTCCAGATGTCCACCGTGGAGTTTTTCAACGAGGTAAAAGCGCATTTAAAGGAAGGCGGCATCATGGTAGTTAATCTCAATATGCACTCAGAGAAAGAGGATGCCATCGGCGCATATCTATCCGACACCATCCAATCCGTCTTCCCCGCCGTTTATGCCACACCGGTGGATAGCGGAACCAACGTAGAGCTGTTTGCCAGCACAGATGAAGGTTTCATCTCTCGCTTTGCACGGCGGACAGAAGCCCTGGAAAGCAACCCGCTGCGCCGCCAGATGCAAACAGTGTATCAAGCCATCCAACCAGCTCAGCCGGGGACTCGGATTCTGACAGACGACAAAGCGCCTGTGGAGGTGCTTGGAATGGCAGTGCTGGATGAGCTGATCGAAAAAGAATTGTCCTTTGTGCGAAACGCCTTTCGGTCTGGCGACTTCTCCGCTGTTTTTGGTTGGTCGTATCGTTTGGGTTGATCAATCAGGAAGACTAGCGGCAGCTTACCCCCTTTGAAGCCAGCCCTTTGCCCTGTTGCAAGAGGCGCCCCCTGGCGTTTCTTTTCGGTCATCCTTTTTTATTATGC
>JAQWCP010000052.1 GCA_028705905.1 Oscillospiraceae bacterium | reverse complement strand
CATCATGTATCAGCTGCGGCAACACGTTTTTGTATCCAAATATTCAAGGTGGCGGACGATATGCTTCCAAGCGTCCCAAATGGTAGGGAGCCAGCCAAGCGGAATGGGAGTATGAGTTCCAAGGCCAAACCACAGCTTTTTCTGTATTACGACACCAACCCATACTTGACCTTTATCCTGTCCAGCTTTTCCAGCATCGGTTCTGCCGCGAACCACAGCATCAGCGCCGTGGCGGAGGCATGGACGAGATCAAGGGGAAAGCCCGTGATGTAGTAAGAAAGCAGGGTTTCCCAATTTATCGTGTGTGTCCACATGAGGGCGGAGGCAGGGTTCATGATGCCGCCATAGATGAGAATGGCGGACAGGCCCCCAAACACGCAAAGAGAAAGCCGCGTGCGGCGGATGAGACCCTTGCGAAACAGAACGCCAGCGAGAAATCCAATGATGCCCATGGCAAACATCTGCCAGGGCGTCCAAGGCCCCTGCCCAAACAGTACATTTGAGGCCAGCATGGTCATTGCCCCCACGAGAAAGCCCGTCTCGCCGCCAAAGGCCACCCCGGAGAGGATCACCAGAGCCAGCACCGGCTTGAAGCTCGGCAGCATGGAGAAGGCTGCACGTCCTGCAACGCCCATAGCGCATAGAACAGCGACCACCACCAGCTCACGGGCCTGTGGTTTGCGCCCCTCGAACACGAGGAAGAACGGGACCATGGTCTCCAGCAGTATCATCAGCGCAATGAAGTAATACTTTTTTCCTGCGAGGTAGTAGGTTCCGATGAATATGGTCAGAGGGATGAGCAGCAGGATCATCAAAGCGGCGGCTATGGTACGCTTGGACAGCTTGCGATTCTCCTTGGGCGTTTGCACGGGGCCTATGGGCGGTGGGGACTTCCGGCTGGTTGCAAACGCGAACACAAACAGGGCGGCGATCAGCATGATGTAGATCACGATGCGCTCCTGTGAAAGTCCGGTAAGACCAGAGGATGTCAGAAGCGCGGACAGGTCGGTTGCGCGGATGGACTTGACAAACAAGAAGATGACTGTGATCCCCGACACGGCGGCGAGTATCTTTCGCCATAGAGGGAGTTTTTTGGGCTTCGCGTCCCCGCTGCCCTCAGCAGGCGGGGGGAGCGGGGTAAAATCGTCCTCCGGTTCCGGCCCGGGCGGCACGTTGCCGCCACAGGCAATGATGATGGCGCCGGCGGTTACGGCATTGGGCAAAATGGACCGCGCCATGCGGTTTGCCGCGGTGGTATAAAAGCTGTTGCCGGAGAAAAATGCACGGGGGGTGCCCTCTGTTACGATGCTCCCGTCGAAGAACAGGGCGCAGCGGTGGGTGTGTTCGGCGCAGAACTCCACATCGTGGCTTACCATAAACACGGTGACGCCGCGACGAAGCAAGGTTTTTATGATACCGGCAAACGTTTGTTTGAATGCCGCATCAAGGCCCTTGGTCGGTTCGTCCATCAGCAGGATCTCGGGGTCGAGCAACAAGACCTTTGCCAGGGCCGCACGCTGCTGTTCGCCGCCGGAGAGGTCGTAGGGGTGCCTGTCCAGCAGCGCTTCCAGCCGGCACAGCTTTACCACCCGGGCGACCGCCTCTTCCCGCTCCACCTGCTTTGCGTGCCGGCCGCGGAATATCTCGAACAGATCCTCGCGCACGGTCTTTTTCACAAACAATGTCTGGGGGTTTTGGGGTAGGATGCCGACGCTGCCATTTCTCTTCACCGTGCCCCGATATGCCTTCCGCAGCCCGCCGATGATGGAGAGCATCGTGGTTTTGCCCGTTCCGTTTCCGCCCAGCACAGCCATACATTCACCCTTGTGCACGGTGAGTGACAGACCCTTCACCACGTCGGGAAGCGTTTTGTCATATTTGAACCAGATATCGTCAAGGGTGATGGCTGCTTCCTCAGAAAACCTAGGGGACACAGAGGGGGCAATGCTAGATAGCGTATGTTGGGCTGCATAGTGGGCCAGCCAATCCCGTCCGTCTCTGACGGTGATGGGGCACCGGGAATCGTTTGGCACCGCCGCCCACACCCGCATAGCCGTGGGCATGGCGAGGAACATGGAGTGCCCGGCGTTTTTCAGCCTTTCGCCCACCTTGGGGGGCGTGCCATCTGCGATGATTCGCCCCCCATCCATGACCAGCACCCGATCGGACATGGGAAACACTTCCTCCAGCCGGTGCTCTGTCAGGATAACCGTAGTGCCAAGCTCACGGTTTATTTTGCCCACTGTGGCGAGAAATTCCGACGCCGCAATGGGGTCAAGCTGGCTTGTCGGCTCATCAAGGATGAGGACAGAGGGCTGCATGGCCATGATGGAAGCCAAGTTCAGAAGCTGCTTCTGCCCGCCTGAAAGCTCCGTGACGTTTTGATAAAACCACGTCTGGATGCCGAAGAAGCTTGCCATCTCCGCCACACGACCCCGTATGGTGGGTGTGTCATATCCAAGACTCTCCAGGCCAAAGGCCAGCTCGTGCCACACCTTGTCGGTGACAATCTGGTTTTCCGGCGACTGCTGTACAAAGCCGATTTCGGACGATTGTTCCCGTCGCCCCATTTCGTCCAGCGGCCGGCCCATAAAGCAGATTTCGCCCGTTTGCACACCATGAGGGGCGAGGACGGTTTTGAGCTGCCGCAGAAGCGTTGACTTGCCGCAGCCGGATGGCCCGCAGAGGGTCAGAAACTCCCCCTGACCGACCGTGAAGCTCACATGGTGAAGTGCCTCCTTCTCTTGTTCCGGGTAAAAGAAGGTCAGGTCTTTTATTTCAAAGCAAGGATTCAATGGTACACCCAGCCTTTCCGTCTGAAAGAAGCAGCGCTCCCACCAGCATAAGATGTTTGGGAAGGTTGCCGTTTTGTATCCAGAGCAGCGGCTGCCCAAGGTATTTTTCGGCACTCAGCCCCACGTCGCCGCCCAGCGCTTCCAGGGAATAGCGCATCCGTTCCGGGGCGCGGCATGGCTCGCCGCTCGTTCTCGCGCAGGAATCACACAGTGAGCAGAAACCCGCTGACAGTGCAAGGCTGCCGGGTGTTTCCGACTCCCACCCCAGCAGCTTCTTCCAAGACGCATCCTTTTCTTTGCGGAGCGCGGATATGGCCGCTTGTATGTCCTGACCGGGGTAATTCGGCACAAGCATGCGGGCATAAAGCCGCAAGGTACGGTAGCGGTGCCACAGATCCATAGGGTCAAACGCAAAAGGAGGGCACGACCATGTCACCCCGTAGTTTTTACATGCCCTGCAAAAGGCGTAAAATTTTGGTACATCCACACAATCTTGCAGATAATCCTCTGTGGAAACCCAGGCCTCCAGCTCACGGACGGTATATTCAAAACCACTCATACGCTTACGCTCTCCCTGTTTCTCAGTCGCGACCACTTCTTGTCCTCTCTGACGTCCAGGATCACCGGCGTCAAGCACAAAGCCAGATATAAAAGCATGAAGCTCAAAGGAAAGGCGGTCAACGCCACACCCTTCATCGTGGGGTAGTAGCGAAAGTAGGTGCCGCCTGCGATCCACCCGGAGATGATATACACACCGCAAAACACCAGCCAAAGGAGGGCCTCTTTGTCCCGGTTGTCGAAACGGTAGATGGAAAATGCCGTCCGTCCCGGCAGGCCATAGCCCCGGCTTTTCATGCTGTCGGCGGTTTCCATGGCGTTTTCTAAGCTCCAGGATATCATAATGGAAAGGATCGTCAAGCCGCTCTTTGCTCTTTGCAGGAGGCTGCCGTTGGAGATATCCCGCCCCACACACCGCTGGGCCTCGGACACCGCCTTGATTTGGCTTGTAAACTTGGGCACAAAACGCAGTGTCATAGAGAGGACCAGGCTCAATGTCGGAATGATCCGCCCAAAGAAATATACAAACTTGTCCGAGGTCATGATCTCGCTGTAGCAGGTAAACCAGATCATGACGGCGGCCAGCATGACGGCGGCCGCCACGCCATAAGCAATGCTTTCCAGCGTCAGAGCGTTGCCGGACGGGAGGTAGGCGATGGAGGTTGCACCCTGGTGGTTAAAAGCCGGATTTACAATTGCCGCAAGGAGCATCATGGGCAGCATATACAGCAGCGAAAAGCGCAGGGCCTTTTTGCCCCGCAGGTAGATGCTGTAGGCAATGGCCGACAGGAGGGATATGCCCAGGCATACCGGGTGCATAAAACACATCGAGAACACCAGAACCAGCCCAAAATAAAGGAATTGAATGATGGGGTGGTAACTGGAAAAAGCATCTTTGTTCCGCATAATTCATCAGTCCGTTTCATAAAATTGGGGACGGTGGATTCACTCCACCAATCAAAAATGGCTGCGGCAATCGAAAGAGATTGCCGCAGCCGTATTTCTGCGTACTGTTACGCCAGCCGCCGGAGCAACTGACACATATGTTTCAAGCAGGTCTTCTGGCTCATGCCCTTGGAGACATTCTCCCCATGCACGCCCTGCCTTCTCGGGTTGCCCCAATGACCGACTTTCATCGACGGACGTGCACGATCAAGCACTTACAGCGGCGGTGACCGCACGGGGTTTTCACCCGATTCCCTATCCTCCCCCACCGGCCGGACGCCTGTGGGGGCACTTGAATGGTTCTGTTTTGTGTTCCTTTTTCGTTTCAGGCTGCGCTTGTGGGCATCCGCCGGGCAGAGCGCTTGTAGATTGCTTTCCTTTCAGCTTCCTGTCCGGGTGGACGCGCTCCATCCGGGCAGTTCGAAGGCATCGGAATGCAGAGGGAACCCCTCTCTATAGAGATAATTATAAATGTTCCCTGTCAAAAGTCAATAGAATGGCAGGGGTAAAGTGGTTTTTTGTTTCCTTGCTGGCGGTGGACGACAAATTTGGGGGGCAATGGATCCCGCCTGACCAAAATGGAACATTCGTTTGGGCGCATCTGGGTTTCGTTCGTGGGGGACCTTCTCTTTGAAACCTCCGCGCCGAGCCAGCCGGGCGTGACGGGAAGGACGGGGGGATATGGTCGGCTTTGGTTTGCGTCTCCTTTGTGGTATTTTGTAGAAACAGCCCGATCGCGGCTGCTGAAAAGGAGCTGCTTATGTCGATTCGCGACGACTTTTAGCGAAAAGAATCAAATTTTGATATGTCAATAATATTGACATATTTTTGGAAATGACGTATTATTATGACAGAAAGACGAAGGGAATTTTTCCCTCTTCAAACAGGTGATAAGCGAAAATGGAATGCAGAAATGGAGGAAAACGGATTGTTATTAACATTAAAAGCAGCGCGGGTCAATCGGCAACTGACACAAAGAGAGGCGGCAATGCAGCTGAGCATCAGCGAGCAGACATTGAGTAATTACGAACGGGCGATTTCTTATCCGGATGTTCCCATGCTCCAGAAGATGGAGATTCTGTATGGAGTGGAATATAGGAATCTGGACTTTACATTATAGCGCAGATTGATATATGGAAGGGTGCGGGATGGCTGAAAAAAGAGAACGCTGTGATACCGCATATCCAACTGGGAGAAGGTGATTGTAGAAGGTTGCCTTCTCTTTTGCTATCCATAAAAGATCAAATCAAGCAAAGAAAGACAGAGAAAAAATAAAATGGATTCCACTGGGGGCAAATCGTGACAGGCACCCAAAAGAACGGTGCCAGCCCATGGGCCAGCGAATTTGAAACCAGGTTGGACAGGCTCATATTTCACCGTGTTTTCGCATAGGGTGTGAAAGGAAGGTGGAGATGATATGCAGGAACGAATGAAAACAGCCAGAAAGAAGAGCCGGCAAAAGGCACGGCGGCTGCGCCGCACAGGGGCGTTGGCGATGGCGTTTTTGGTGATGATGGTGCTGTCTCAGACAACAGGCGGCGGTATCTTACGAAAATGTCTGGGCAACGCGATGGACAGCGGGGTCATATCAAAGGCGATTCTGGGCGCGGAACTGGGCTATGTGCCGGAAGGGGAGCTGAGCGCACAACTCACTGCCTGGGAATCGCTGGTGCTTTCTCAGTCGGCTGTGTTGCGTGCGGGAGAAGCGGCGGCGGTTTCTCTGCAAGAGAGTGAGGGACAGCCGGGGGCAGCATCGGGCTTGGATAAGCCGGGTTCCGAATCCCCAGCACCCGCCGCGACGCAGGCGCCTTCTCCTGTGCCCACATCCAATGCGCAAGTCAAAGCCAGGACGTTCTTGCCAATCTCATCCACCAATTATGATCAGGCAGACGGCGTTTATATCTTCAATCGTACCAGTCAAGCCGTCAATGTAGCAGAGCTGTCACAAACCCCGCCGGATTTACAGATTCAAAAAAAGACGGAGGGGCCCCAGGTTCTGATTGTACATACCCACGGCAGTGAGGCGTATCATCCGGAGGGGGAGGATCAATACACACCAACAGGGGAAGCACGCACCACCGATGCAAACCACAACGTGGTGCGGGTGGGCGAGGAACTGACAAAGGTGCTGGAGGACAACGGCATTTCCGTTGTACATGACGTCACATTGCATGATTACCCATCATATCGAGGATCGTATGAACGCTCTGTAGAGTCCGTCAAAGCATATTTGAAGAAATACCCTACCATTCGGGTTATTTTTGACCTGCATCGGGATGCCTTGGTGGGAACGGACGGTGCCATTTATAAACCGGTGACCACCATCGACGGAGAGCAGGTTGCCCAGGTGATGCTGGTTATGGGGAGCAACGACGGAGGCCTTTCCCATCCCAATTGGAAAGAAAATGTGCGGTTTGCCATCTGGTTGCAAAAGCGGATCAATGCGGAATATCCCACGTTGGCTCGTCCCATGTCGCTGCGCACCTCTCGTTATAATCAGCAATTGTCCACAGGGTCTTTGCTGATTGAAGTGGGCAGCCACGGTAACTCGCTTCAGGAGGCACTGGGGGCCATTCGGCTGTTTGGGAAAGCCCTTTCCGGACTGCTGAAGGAGTGGGGAGCCGGATAATGCAAAATTTCGATTGTTTCTCAGAAGAGAGTATAGTATACTAATAAAGAAATTGCGCCAAAGCAAAAGGGGAGGAGCAAATGAAACGAATGTTAGATTTTGTGGATCAAACCCCCGTGTTTTATATGGCAACAGTGGAAAAGAGAAAGCCCGCAGGTACGTCCCTTTGGATTTTATATGCAATTTGAAGAAAAACTGTATTTCGGTATGGGAAGCAGAAGCAGTTTTATGCCCCAGTGGTGAAAAATCCAAATGTAGGGCTGTGTGGCGGACAAAACAGGGCGTTTTTTGCGAGTGCGGGGTGGTGCGGTGTTCGACGAGCGGCTCGTTGTTTTAGAGCGCGCGTTTAAAACGCTGCCCCTGCTAAAAGCTACAGGCCATGCCTTGGCAACGGTTTACCTGCAAGATAGGGAAGCGGAGGTTGCCGATCTCAAAGGCCATTTTGAACAATTTACAGTCTGAAATTGATTTTTACCAAAAAAGAGGAAATGATGGATTATTTTCAATTACAATTGGATCAAAGCGCTATTTTGGGGATGAGTAATTTGGCCCTGGCCCATTTGGGCGATGCCGTTTACGAGCTGATGGTGCGGAGCTACCTTTGCGTAACCGGCGTACTCACATCGAAAAAACTGCATCAGGCAACGGTGGCTCATGTGTCGGCGCCGGCCCAGGCGAAAGCCGCAGCACGGATCCTTCCCCTTCTGACAGAAGAGGAGGCCGATGTGTTCCGTCGGGGTCGCAACGCTCATTTTGTCACAGTGCCCCAGCATGCCACCCGGGAGGAATATCGGACAGCCACGGCCCTGGAAAGTTTGTTCGGCTGGCTCTACTTACAAGGTCAGCGGGACAGGCTTTGCACGCTATTTGACCAGATGATCGGGCCCCACGAAGCGAAGGAGGCGGAAGAATGCCGTTAGACGCTGTTTGCTTGCGTGCGACGGTCTGCGAGTTGTCTCAGCAAATTTTGGGCGCGCGGATTGACAAGATCTACCAGCCCAGCGGGGATGAGATGGTCTTTCTGTTGCGGGGCAAAGGTGGGAATGGCCGTCTTTTGCTTTCCGGGAACCCCGCAAGACCTCGTTTGCAGATGACGAAAATGGAGATGGAGAACCCCAAAACCCCGCCCATGTTCTGCATGCTGCTGCGAAAGCACTTGCTGGGTGGGCGCATTTGCAATCTGGTTCAGCCGCCCATGGAGCGGGTGGTAACCATTACCATAGAGGCCATGGACGAAATGGGAGAGTAC
>JAQWCP010000051.1 GCA_028705905.1 Oscillospiraceae bacterium | reverse complement strand
AGTGTTCACCGAAGTGGCAAACGACAACGACATTCATGTTGCAATCCTGACCGGCGAGGGCCGTTCCTTCGTTGCTGGCGCAGATATCGCCGCTATGAAGACCATGACCGCTGTAGAGGGCCAGACTTTTGCTGCTTTGGCAAACAAGACCTTCCTGCAGATCGAAAACCTGGACAAGCCCGTTATCGCAGCAGTAAACGGCTTTGCTCTTGGCGGCGGCTGCGAATTGATGATGGCTTGCGACATGCGCATTGCAAGCGAAAAAGCACTCATTGGCCAGCCTGAAGTTGGCTTGGGCATCACCCCGGGCTTCGGCGGCACCCAGAGAATGCCCCGTATTGTAGGCTATGGCAAGGCAATGGAGCTGATCCTCAGCACCAGAAGAATCAAGGCTGATGAAGCCTTTTCTATCGGCCTCGTCGACAAAGTGGTTGCCCCGGAAGAGCTGATGAATGCTGCCATGGAATTGGCTGAATCCATCGCTGTCATGCCCCAGGTGGCCGTGCGTCAGGCAAAACTCTGCATCCGCAAGGGTATGCAAACTGACATCAACACCGGTCTCGCCTTTGAGGCTGAAGCATTTGGTCTTTGCTTCTCTACAGAAGACAAGGTGGAGTGCATGAGCGCATTCCTCGAGAAGAGAGAAGATAAGAATATCAAGAATAAATAAAAACCCTATATTTTAAGAATCTAGTACAAATAACGGAGGAAATTTAGCATGAAAAAAATTGTGGTAGCCGGCGCCGGCGCCATGGGCACCAACATCGCACAGGCATTTGCCCAGAGCGGTTTGACTGTTGTCCTGTATAATCGCCGCCAACCTTCTCTGGACAGAGCTATGGGCCAGATTACAAAAAGTTTGGAAAAACTCGTCTCCAAAGGACGTATGACTGCAGAAGAAAAAGACGCCATTTGGGGTCGCCTCACATTCTCTACTGATATGAATCTGGCTGCTGACGCCGATTTGGTTTTGGAAGCCATTGCAGAGAGCATTGAAGTGAAAAACACGTTCTTCACCGCAATGGGCGAAATCTGCAAACCCGAAACCATCTTTGCCACAAACACCTCCTCCCTTTCCATCACGGAGATTGCTGCTGGCACAGACCGTCCTGACAAAGTCATCGGGATGCATTTCTTCAACCCCGCCACTGTGATGAAGCTCATCGAGCTGATCCGTGGGATCCAGACCTCTGATGCAACGTATGACGCCATCAAAGATCTGTCCATCGCCATCAGCAAAGAGCCTGTTGAAGTGGCAGAAGCCCCTGGTTTTGTTGTGAACAGAATTCTGGTTCCCATGATCAACGAAGCCATCGGCCTTGTTGAAACCAACGTGGCAACCCCGGAGGATATTGATACGGCAATGCGCCTTGGCGCAAACCATCCCATGGGTCCCCTTACTTTGGGTGACTTCATTGGTTTGGACATTTGCCTGTCCATCATGAAGATTATCTTCGCAGAAACCGGCGATCCCAAATACCGTCCGGCCGGCCTGCTTGTCAAAATGGTACGCGGCGGTAAGCTGGGCCGCAAATCCGGCGAAGGCTTCTTCAAATACGACAAATAATCCTTTCCTTTTTTACAGCAGAAAAACAGGAAGGATGGCCACGGCCATCCTTCCTGTTTTTTTGTAAATTTTTTTAAAATCCTTTGCTCCCACGATCCTTTTGCGCTATACTAAATGATATCGAAACATTCTAAAGGAGATATCATGACTCATCTTCCCCTGTTAGCGCAATTGCCAATTCCCCTGCTTCAATGGTATGGAGAACACGCCAGGGTGCTTCCCTGGCGCAGCCAACCCACACCATATCGGGTTTGGGTTTCTGAAATCATGCTGCAACAAACCAGAGTCGCCGCCGTCTTGTCATATTTCCAGCGGTTCCTCTCGGCGTTGCCTACGGTGGCAGACCTGGCCGCCGTTCCGGACGACCAGTTGATGAAGCTCTGGGAGGGTTTGGGGTATTATAGCCGGGCCAGAAATCTAAAAAAAGCAGCGCTTCAGATTATGGAGCAATTTGACGGCGTATTCCCCAGCACATATGAAGAAATCCTCTCTCTTGCCGGCATCGGAGCGTATACGGCAGGCGCCATCTCTTCCATCGCATTCGGCATTCCCGTCCCCGCCGTTGATGGAAATGTGCTGCGGGTCACTGCGCGCATCACAGGATTTGACGGGGACATTGCAGCGCCGCAAACAAAGCGGACCTTTCGGGACGCCATTTGCGGCATCATTCCCCTCAGCCAGCCAGGCGACTTCAACCAGGCTTTGATGGAGTTGGGCGCCACCGTGTGCTTACCCAACGGTGCGCCCCTTTGTGACCAGTGTCCCGCCGCTCTTTTTTGCACGGCCCATTTGGATGACCGGACAGCAGAATTGCCCGTGAAATCTCCAAAAAAACCGCGGCGGGTGGAGGCGCGTACGGTTTTTTTGCTGTTCTATGAACGGGCGGTGGCGCTGTGCAAACGCCCGGAAAAAGGGCTTTTGTCCGGCCTTTGGGAATTCCCGAATGTACTGGGGGACGGTGCGGGCGCTTTGGAAGTATGGAACATAGCCCCCGGACAAACGGTAGAAATACAGAATGGAAAACACATTTTCACACATATCGAGTGGCATATGACGGCAGAAGCCGTCGCCCTGCAAAGCGATGTATTGCCGGAAGGCTGGGTCTGGGCCAACCGGGCCGAACTACAGGATACATACGCGATCCCTTCCGCTTTTTCCTGCTTTCTCCCATTGGCGGACCGATACATATAGAAAATTTTTAAGTAAAACCCCAAAATAGTATAAATAAAAGGAGATTTATGATGATCGTACACAAAGAAGACATGCGCCCACAAGTCTGGGTCAACATCCACGGCGGAGCAGGCAATATCGACGTGCAGCACATTTTTGAGACCGAAGATATGGCCGGCAAATGTACTCTCTGCGCCAAAAGCTTCTTCCATCCCGGCGATTCCATCGGGCAACATGTACACGAAACCAATGGGGAAATTTATTATGTATTGGAAGGAGAACTGGTGGTCACAGAGGACGGGGTAGAGCATGTGCTGCGCCCCGGCGACGCGGCATTCACCGCAAACGGCGCGTCCCATCGGGTAGAAAACCGGACCCAACAAACAGCCTCTATGCTGGCAATCATCATGCCCTAAACGCTCAGGTAAGAGATTCCCCCAAAGAAGGCGGAACATACGGGCCTTCTTTGGGGATTTTTTTCATTGCCCCCACTTGTTTTCTCCGTCCACTTATCATATGATAAAGGCTGTCGGATTCTGTGGCGCGGCCACAAAAAACCGCGGTGCTGCGCTCCCTCCAGCGCTCCTGCCGCTTTAAAGGAGGACCTGGCATGGACAATCGTCCCATCGGCGTATTTGACTCCGGTCTTGGCGGGCTCACCGTTGTGCGAGAGTTGCTTGACCTGCTCCCCAACGAACGCATCATTTATCTGGGTGACACAGGACGCGTTCCTTATGGAAGCCGTTCCAGATCGACCATTTTAAAATATGCCAGACAAGATATTGACTTTTTGACTACCTTTGATATCAAGGCCATTATGGTCGCCTGCGGAACTGTCAGTACCACAGTTTTGGATTTGGTCCAGGCAGAATATAACCTGCCCATTTTAGGGGTGGCAGAAGCCGCCTCCAAGGCCGCAGCCGCAGCCACGCGCAACCAAAAGATCGGGCTGATCGGCACCCAGGCTTCCATCCACAGCGGAACATATGAACGAATCATCCGAAAAGAAAACCCCAATGCGCAAATTTACAGTGTTCCTTGTCCGCTCTTTGTTCCTCTGGTGGAAAACGGGCACTATGCCAAAGGGGATCAGCTGGTTGAACTGACGGTGAAGGAATATCTCACAGAACTAAAAACAATCAGCATTGATACATTGATTTTGGGTTGTACCCATTATCCGCTTCTCATGGAAGCCATCGACGCCTTCTTTGGATCGCATGTGACGCTGATCAGCACCGGCGCCCAAGGTGCGCTGCATTTAAAGCAAGAGCTGGTGCGACGCGACGCATTGGCCGCCGGCTACCCAGGACGCATTGCTGATTGTCATTATTATGTCACAGACAGTACAGACAACTTTTCTCGTCTGGCCACCATTTTTCTGGGGAGGACCGTCAAGGGCTTTGTGGAGCAAGTGGTAATCGATGAATGAGAAGAAACCGTTCTGATATGAAGGATCCGGTATTCTGCTGCCGCAGCACAATTGAGGCGGCAGACTGCATCATGCGGCTCCCTGCCAAATACATAGCGCATTTCGCCGGAAGGCGCCGTTATACTGGATCTGTTCCCTCATGCAGGAAAAGGTCGTAAAACATACACCCTTTTCACGCAAATTCACCGGCGGACATTTACAAAGCATTGAAAACGGTATATAATGTTTTTTTATTATTATGCATTTTGAATAAAGAACTGAGGAAACTTATGAACAAAGAGGTTATCATTTCCATCCGAGGTACCCAGTCCTATGAAGATATAGAAGATGATGTCATTGAGCTGGTCACCTCCGGTACCTTGTCTCAGGATGAAACCGGATACCAGCTCTCTTACAAAGAATCGGAACTGACCGGTCTAGAGGGTACAACCACCACGTTTCAAGTGGAACACGGCCGAATCACGCTGGTCCGATTGGGGCAAATCAACTCTCAAATGGTATTTGAGGAAGGGCAAAAACACATTTCCATGTATGAGACGCCTTATGGTGCTATGACCGTTGGCGTCGCCGCCCGGCGTGTTCGTTCTAATTTGGGCGAAACGGGGGGCAACATTGAAATCAATTATGCACTGGAAATTGACCACGCAATTGCAGGCGAGAATTATTTTTATATCCATGTACGCACTGCAGAGCGACCCCTCCCAAAATCTTAATTTTGAATAAAGTAATGCCTTTTCCGGCAACAGAATGGAGCTTTTATCATGTCAAACCTGATTCAGGCGGCCAAAGACCAGATCGCTGCGCTCACCACCGTAGCTTATCAAACAGCAGCAGAAAAAGGGCTGCTCCCTTCCGGGCTCTCTCTTTCTGGGACCATTGAAATTCCGAAAGATGTGGCCCACGGGGACTATGCAACCAACATTGCATTGACCGCCGCAAAAGCAATGAAACGCAACCCCAGAGAGATCGGGCAAGTGATTTTGGATCATCTGGACTTAACCGACAGTTATTTTGCATCGGCTGAAATAGCCGGCGCCGGTTTCCTCAATTTTCGCCTCTCTCCGCGCTGGTACGGCACGGTTTTGCAGGACATTGAAAAAGAGGGACTCTCGTATGGGCAGGTCGACGTAGGCGCCGGAACCCGCGTCATGGTCGAATTTGTTTCCGCCAACCCCACCGGCACCATGACCATCGGAAACGCCCGGGGCGGTGTCTTGGGCGACGCGCTGGCTTCTATCTTGCAGCGGGCAGGATACGACGTTTGGCGGGAGTTTTATGTAAATGACGCAGGAAATCAGGTAAACTTGTTCGGCCGTTCGTTGGAAGCCCGGTACCTGCAGCTACTCTATGGAGAAGACGCCTGTGTCCTTCCGGAAGACGGATACCACGGAGAAGATATTTGGGACGTGGCGAAGCTGTTTTTAGCAGAGCACGGAGACCAATATGCCAAAGTGGACCCGGATATTCGCCAAGAGGCGCTGCGCGCCTTTGGCCTGGCCCACAACATTGAAAAAATGCGGGTTGACCTGGAGCGGTACGGGATTCAATATGACTGTTGGTTCCGGGAGTCCACGTTGCACGAGAGCGGATATGTGGATGAGACCGTCCAGATTTTAATTGACAAAGGATTCACGTATGAAAAGGACAACGCCCTGTGGCTGAAGGTCACAGAACTGGGCGGCGAAAAAGATGAGGTTCTGCGGCGGGGCAATGGGGGATACACATACTTTGCCGTGGATATCGCCTACCACCGCAATAAATTTGAAGTGCGAGGCTTTGATCAGGTAATCGACGTGCTGGGCGCAGACCATCACGGCCACGCGTTGCGCTTCAAAAAAGCCATTACCGCCTTGGGCATTGACAACAGCCGTCTCAATTTCTTGATTATGCAGCTGGTGCGCCTGGTGCGGGATGGGGAAACGGTAAAGGTCTCCAAGAGAAGCGGAAAAAGCATCACGTTATCTGACCTCCTGGATGAAATATCCAAAGATGCCGCGCGGTTCTTTTTCAATTCCAAGCCCACCACCCATTTGGAATTTGACATGGGTCTGGCCGTCCGGCAGGATTCGGAAAACCCTGTGTATTATGTACAGTATGCCCATGCCAGAATCTGCAGCCTGATTGTGGCGCTGGCCGCCCAAGGCGACACCGTCCGCCCTGCAAAGGACATTGACCCCAGCCTTCTTTCCACGCCAGTGGAACAGGCTCTGATCAAAACGCTGGCCCAGCTTCCGGAAGAAATTCGCTTGGCCGCCCGGGATTATGACCCCTCGCGGATCAACCGGTATCTGGTTGCGCTGGCCGGCGACTTCCACCGTTTTTACAACGCAAACCGCATTAAGGACGAAGCGCCCGCCCTGTTGCACGCACGGCTAAAGCTGGCTGATACGGTTCGCTCTGTCCTTGCCAATTGCCTTTCCCTCATCGGTGTCACCGCACCGGAAAAAATGTAATCCAAATCATATTCTGATCTTAGACAAAGGAGAACTGTCGCTATGGATGACATACCGTTACCATTGCCGTTCCTTTTGGACGGCGCAATCGAAACTGCCCTGCAAAGCCAAGGCATGACGGAAGGGACATGTCCCGCCCAATGGATTTTGACACACCCGGACGAGCTGCTCCGGCGGCAACAAGAATTTGCCGCTGCAGGCGCAGATGCTTTGTGTGCGCCAACTGGGGACGCCAATCGATCCCGGCTTTCACAATTTGGTTTGGGCGATCAGGTGGATGCGTACAATCGCAGCCTTGTGGCGTTGACAAAACAAGCCGCACAGGGAAAACGGGTGATTGGCACGCTGTCATCCACCGGCCTTCAAATGCCACCGCAGGGAGAAGCAGATATAGAAACTTTGGTAACTGTCTATACAGAGCAAGTGCAGAGCCTGGCCCAGGCTGGAGTTGACCTCTTCTTGGCGGATTCTATGACAAACATTGCAGAAGCCCGAGCGGCTATTTTAGCTGTGCGGGAACAAACCAACCGCCCCATCCTGGTCTCCTTCGCCTGTGACGGCGACGGCCGCACGGAAACGGGAGGAGATATTCTGGCGGCGCTGATCATCTGCCAGGGAATGGGCGCTGTGGGTTTTGGCATTGGCCGCTTCAGCGGCGACTTGTCAGATTTGATGGAACAAGTACAGCGGCTGTCGTGCGATTCCCAAATCCCGCTGATGGTCCTCCCCCATTTGGATGCATCCTCTATTGCTTGGAAGCCGGAAGCTGTCGCTGCCAGTGCACCCGTCTTCGCCCAGGCGGGGGTGCGGATCTGCGGCGGTGGCGCATCCGCGCCCCATATTGCCGCATTACGGGCTGCGATGGACGCCATCGACTTCTCCCGCTTTGACGGGGACGGCGATTGGGAAGAATCGAGCGGGCTCCCCTGCGCCTCTGAACGGGAAGCGCGCTTCATCTCCCCTCTCATCGATGTGGGAGAAGATGTGTTTTGTTCTCCTCACTTTGTGGAAGATTTGTTAGCAGCGGAAGACGCCCCTACGGGCGCCAATAAGATCGTGCTGGAAGATGAGGACGATCTGGATATTTTTGCAGCAAACCAATACATGATTCAAGAGGCGCTCTGCCTCTCTTCCGACAATCCGATACTTTTGGAAAAAGCGTTGCGCCTTTATAACGGCCGCGCGTTTTATGACGGCACAGGCGCTTTAGAGCCAGAAACGTTACTGCCTCTTGTAGAGAAATACGGATTGATTGTTTTGTAACACAGCGGAACTGCCAAATGGACGATTCCCATTGTCCATTCGGCAGTTTTCTGCTTTTGGAAACTTTTTCTTCCTTTGCCGCTCTTTACAAGCGGATTGGGCTATGTTACCATAAATCCACAGCCAAAATTTTACTCTGTCAGACTCATCTATGTCATATCCAAAGAAAGGAAACACAATATGGGAAAACAAATCAGATTGCGGCTCCTTGCATGTCTCCTGCTTTTGAGTGTACTATGCATGCAAACCGCCTTTGCTTCCAACGCCTTGGGCTCCGATGTCCAAATTGTGGACACC
>JAQWCP010000050.1 GCA_028705905.1 Oscillospiraceae bacterium | reverse complement strand
CTCATTTTTGGGAAAACACCATGCAGCCACTGTATCACATTATTTCTATGTGTGGTGTGGTATTTGTCCTGTATCTGGGGGCTAAAAATGTGGTAGGCACAGGCTGGAGCAGTTGGAACATCGCCGCGTTCACCACTTTTTTATCCTGCTTTGCCAAGATGGCGCTTAAATCCTCAAAAACGGCCAAGCTGTTTAATTCTGTGCAAAAAGCTCGCGTTTCATGGGCAAGAATCAAGCCGCTGATGAAAGAGTATGTGGAGCAGCCAACCCTGACAAAGCAGGATTTTTCAGTCAAAGCATCCGTCGAAGTGAAAAGCTTATCCCTGCGCTGGGGAAATGGGCCGCAGGTACTGCATGACCTTTCTTTTTCCGCACAGGCCGGACAGATGATCGGCGTTACCGGAGCAGTTGCCAGCGGAAAATCTATGCTGGGCAGAGCGCTGCTGGGGGAACTGCCCTACGAAGGCAGTATCATGGTAAACGGGCAAGAGCTGCGCACGCTGAGCTTATACGAGCGCAGTCGGCTGCTGTCCTATTTGGGTCATGACCCGGAACTTATGACCGAGAGCATCGAGGAAAACATTTGTCTGGGGGAAACCAATGAAACCGCTTTTTGTCTGCAAACCGTGTGCCTGACTGAGGAACTTTGTAAAATGCCCCAGGGAGCAGCTACCCCTGTCGGCAGCGGCGGTGCGGGCCTGTCCGGGGGTCAACAGGCGCGTGTTGCTCTGGCACGCACCTGCTATCACGCAAGGCAAATCTTGATTTTGGATGATCCGTTTTCTGCCGTGGATCAGAAGACAGAGCAGCAGATTTTTGAAAACCTGCGTCTGCTGGCAGCAAATCGCATCGTTATCCTGATTTCCCATCGCTTGCGGCTGTTTCCACAGCTGGATTCTGTGCTTTTTTTAGAGAATGGAACCGGTGTCTTTTCGACACATTCTGAGCTGCTGCGGGAAAACAGTACTTATCGGGCACTGTATCAAATTCAGACAGCGGGAGATACAAGCCATGAAGAATAAGAATAATTTGAACACTGTTTTTTATAAAGCGGTGGGTGAAAATAAAAGAATCACTTTTTTCACCGGGATTTTGATTGCGGCCAGTGTGTGCGCTGCGCTGCTTCCACCCCTTGTTTTGGAACAGATTGTAAACCGTTTGGCGCTGCAGCAAGGCATTTCTCTTTCGCTGGCCCTCGGCTATTTTGGTCTGCTGGCGCTTTCGGATCTGCTGGAGTCTGGGCAAAGCGGTATGATCACCGTGTTTGGGCAGAAGATGACGCACGGCCTGCGCAGCGCACTTTGTGCAAAGGTAAAACGGCTTCCAGCCGACTATTTCACCAAACATGCCCCCGCACAAATCGCCTCCCGCTTTGTGAATGATGTGGATGTGGTGGATTCTCTCTTTACAAACGGCATCATCGGAATGGTTGCCGATGGTTTTAAAGTGCTGAGCATTTTGGTGATCATCTTTTATAAAAGCACCGGTCTTGGAATTTTGATGCTTCTCGTTACGCCGCTTCTTTTTGTGATGACCCGGCAGTTTCAAAAACGTATGCTCAAAGCGCAAATGGCAAACCGTATTGCCGTCAGCAAGGTGAACAATCATGTGCCCGAAACCATTCATAATATTCGCACGATTCATACGCTGTTTCGGCAAAGGTACATGGAAGAAAAGTACGATTCTTACATTCAGGAAAGCTACCGTGCGCTGAATAAATCTAACGTGTATGACTCCATATATTCCCCCATTGTGATTTTTGTCAGCTCCTGCGTGATTGCTCTGATGATGGTGCTGGCCGCCTTGGGCGGCGGAATGCAGCAGCTTTTCGGTATCACAGTGGGCACTGCAGTTGCCATGATTGCCTATGTGGGCAAGGTGTTTGAACCGCTGGAGAGCATTGGTATGGAAATTCAAAACATTCAGTCTGCTGTGGCGGGGGTAAAACGAATCAACGAATTTCTATCGGAAGAAGAACGGACTCTTCCGCAGGAGACCTCGACGCAGGCGCTGTCTCGCACAAACAAAGAAACCGCTGTGGAATTTTGCAATGTAACATTTGGCTACGATGATAAAACGATGGTTTTGCAAAACAGGAGCTTTTCGGTTGGGCGAGGGGAAGCGGTCACTTTTGTGGGTAGGACTGGTGCCGGGAAAAGTACGATTTTTAAGTTGATACTTGGGCTATACACTCCGCAAAAAGGGAAAATATGGGTGGATGGCATGGATGCCGCCGCCATTCAGGACGCGCAAAAAAGAAAAATGTTTGGATATGTGGAGCAGAACTTTCACTCCGTTGCTGGGACCGTGGCAGAACAAATTTCGCTGTTTGACGATGCCGTTGGACAAGAGCAGATTGAAGAAGCCACCAAGCTGGTGGGGCTGCACGAAAACATACTGGAATTGGATCAGCAATACAACACGCCGGTGGAAAAGCTCACTTTTTCGCAGGGCCAGTTTCAGCTGCTTTCTATTGCAAGGGCCATTGTGGCACAGCCTAAAATTTTGCTGCTGGATGAAATCACCGCAAATCTGGACAGTGAAACGGAGCAGCGTGTGCTGCAGGGGCTGGAATGTGCCTGCAGAGGGCGGACGGTATTGTCGATTTCCCACCGTCTGAGTGAGAGTACGCACAGCTCACGGTTTATTCAAATCGCGGAAGGATAAAAATGTGGCACTCGCAACTTACGAAACTTCATTTGAGGTGGATTTAAACTTTGAACGCTATAATTCGTTTGTAAGCTCAAGGCTTAACAAAAATCAAATGGAGGTCATTATTATGACAAAGAAAAAAATGATTACATCGGTAGCATGTGCAGCTCTCGTACTTTCAATCGGAACGGTAAGCGTATTCGCAGCTACAGGCAATTTAGAAAATGTAGAGGCAAAAGGCGGCTCCGTGGCTTTTGATGGCAGCGCCATTGAAGACGACGGCGAGGTTATGGTTACGGATACCCTTCCGGAAGACGTTGGCGAAATGATTGGTCAAGGTACCGTTATGCTAAAAGAAGAGGATGGAAAGCTTTATAGTTCTTCTGACGACGGCGCTACATGGAGCGAAAACCTTGAAGAAACCATTGGGTTTAAAGACGGCACTGAGTATACCAGCGGTTCTTTTGACAATAATGGTAATGCAGTGCCTGATGATTCCGAAGTTATCATTACCGATTCTCTTTCTGAAGGCGGAGAAATGATTGGACAAGGCCGTGTAGATTTGAAGCAGGAAAACGGCAAGCTTTTTTCTTCCATCGATGGTGGAAAAACATGGAGCGAAAACAACAGCTTTGAAGTGCCTGCAAAATAAAAGAGGTTTGCCTACTTCCTCAGGGGTGCTTTTACCCTTGGGGAAGTTCTGCGTTGGGAGGAATGAATTTGAAATTATTATTGGTAGAAGATGAAAAAGCGATGGCAGAGGCGCTAAAGGAAATTCTACAAAAAAACAATTACTCTGTCGATACCTGCTGTGACGGAGAGGAAGGCAGAGATTTTGCACTGACAGCTCTTTATGATGTCATTATTTTGGATATCAATCTTCCCAAAATGGATGGGATTACCGTGTTGCGTGAGATACGAACAAATGATATTGGTACACCGGTCATCCTCCTTACGGCCAGAGATGCAACCAAAGACAAGGTTAACGGGCTTGACAGCGGTGCGGACGATTATCTGACAAAGCCTTTTAAATCAGATGAACTTCTTGCACGAATCCGAGCGCTTACCAGGCGAAACAAGGAAGCGGTTCCAAACTCCAATCTGATATATGGAGATATCGAGCTGAATCCGCATACCCTGATGCTGTATACCCCATCAAAGAATTTTCAACTCACGCTCAAGGAAAGTCAGTTAATGGAGCTGCTGATTGCAAACCGCAATATCAGCGTATCCAAAAACACTGTAATTGAAAAATTATGGGGGTATGACTCTGATGTGGAGGATCATAATGTTGAGGTATATATTTCATTCTTACGCAAAAAACTAAAAGCTGCCAATTCCAAGGCAATCATCAATACGGTGCGTGGCGTGGGATATTCGTTGACCACATCAGATAAGGAAGGATAATACCATGTTCAAAAAGCTTCGAAATGATTTCATACGGTTGAATGTGATTATTATCTCTCTTGTCATGCTGCTTGCCTTTACTGCGGTTTATCTCACGGTTTCTTATACTGTCCAGAAGGACAATCAAGCAAAGCTGAATCTGGCAGTATCCTCAGGACAGCTTGGACAAGGTTCTGTAGCTGCCCAAGGCGGAGAGTTTTACGGAAACAATGAGCAAATTACCTCCTTATCTTTTTCTGTATTAGTAGATTCCCATAGCACCTTACAAAATCAAGGCAATATGCTGCCGATTTCAACCGAATATGCGAAAAAGCTTGTAGCTCAAATACAAAGCTCGGATAACGGCAAGGTAACAGTTGGGGAAAGAAAATTTATCTATCGGAAAACGCCATGGTTTTCAGGAAATACCGTTATCATAGGTGAAGAAAATAACTCATCTGTGATACAAGAGGTTGCGCCCCAAGATTCTGAAATTTCGCAGATTACTTTCGTGGACATCACAGATTCTGAAAAAATACTCAGCACACTGCTGCTTGTATTTTGTATCAGCGGAGTTTCTTTGCTTGCAGTGATATTGCTGGTCAGCATCTTTTTCGCCAATCGTTCCATTAAGCCTATTCGGCAGGCATGGGAGAAGCAGGAACGGTTTGTTGCCGATGCATCTCATGAGTTAAAAACTCCTACCGCTATTATCTCCGCCAATAACGAAGCGTTGCTTCAAAGTATTCAAAACCCGGAAGAAGTGAGGAAATGGTCTGCAAACATTGAAAAGGAAACCGACAGGATGTCAAGCCTGATTCAAAATCTTTTAGACTTCACAAAATTGAAATCCACATTTCATGATGATGAGATGATAGAGTTTAATTTAAGCAGTGCTGTAAACGATGAAATTATTTCTATGGAAGCTTTAATTTACGAAAAGAACATCATGCTTACACAGAATATAGAAAACCAAGTTCTGTTAAAAGCAAGTCAAGAAAAAATTACTCGGGTTGTTAGGATACTACTCGATAATGCCATAAAATACTGCGACGAAACTGGCTCCATTGATATCACGCTTAAAAAACAACGCAATCATATTTTATTTTTAATTTCCAATACAGGAACAATCATTCCCCCGGATGCTTTGCCCCATGTATTCGACCGTTTCTATAAGGTTGACAGTTCCAGAAAATATGATGGTAGTTTTGGTTTAGGGTTAGCGATGGCAAAGGAAATCATAGACTATTATAAAGGCAGTGTTTCTGTCCAAAGCAGTCCGGCACATGGCACAACATTTTCAATCACATTATGAAACACCTTCTGTCGGTAATTGGTTTCACAACAAAATTTTGCTAATTATGCAATAAGGCACTGTACTATTTGATTTAGTACAGTGCCTTTGCTTGTTATAGGCCCAATATAGTCCAAATATAAGTCGGCGCGGTCAGCGTGAACACCAAACAGGCAAACAAAATTGCCGGGGCGCTCCACTCAAATTGGCCATGTTTTCTATGGTGGCTAAGTGCCCAGCGCCTTGCCGCATTTCTGCGGTAGGTTTCCAAACACTCGCCTCAGAACCGTACTTACACCTCTCGATGTATACGGCTCGCCACTTGTTAATTCAGTTTTCCACTATGCAATTTTTTGTGACAGTCTACGCAGAGCGCCAGCGTTTTGCGATTTCTCGCAATCATAAAGCGCTCCCAGTAGTTGACACCTTTCAGGTCTTTGAGCTTTCTGATGTGGTGAATTTCAATCTCACAATCAGTTTTGCCGCAAAGCTCGCATTGCCCTGCGGACAGCCTATCCATCAAACTGGTTTTGCTGGAATATTTCACTGTGCTGGGGATTGCATCAACGGCGGCGGTCTTTTGTACTGGCTTTCTTGCAAAGCCGTCATTGTAAAACAGCCGTGTTTTTGTCTTTCCTTTTTTGTCAGTGAAGTGTACTCCAAAATCTTTACCGATACGAAGTCTGGAAATCATTTTGCTCATGCTGGTGCGATACTTTGTCGCAAAGGTCTTGAACATGCTGTACTGCATGATATAGCCAAAAGAGCTTGCATGAGCCGCATTATTAGCAATACGGTAGTAATTGCGGAAACCCCGAATTTCGCTGTTATACTGGTCAAGAATTTCGAGGTCGTCGTTATCCTTGAGGTGGTATCGGGATTTCGCTTTCCAGTTGTCTTTGCCATATACCGTTTTTTCAATGGTCATAGCACCGTATTCCAGCAGCTTTTTACGCATTAGCTCCTGTGGCATTTCCAAGCACACCGTACCGCTGAGGTGACGGCAAAGCCGCCCTGTTTTATCTCTCTTAGTTGCAGTAGAGCGGCGAACGAAAATGTCATACCCCAAAAACCTCGCCTTTTTCTCAGAATGGGTTATCAGTGTTTTTTCGTCAGACAGTTCCAAGCGGAGCGTGTCGGCAACAAACACTTTTATCTGTTCCTTGATGGCGATTGCGTCCTCTTTGCTTCCAATTACGCCAACGAGAAAATCATCGGCATATCGGACATATTGGAGCCGCCTAAAACTGGTATCAAACGGGTCAGAGTAAGGCATTGTCAGCCTTTTGCTGTCAAGCTCACGGATTTTTGCTATAAGCTTGCCTTTTTCTTCTTCTGAATGTGCATTGCGCAATTTTTTTGCAAGCACTCCACGCTTTTTCTCCAACTCGTAGCTTTCGGGGTAGACTGCACGCACCGTTCCCTTGTCAAACCGCTTTTTCAGTTCCTCCATAAATTTATCCAGCTTGTCCAGATAGATGTTGGCAAGAATGGGGCTGACGATACCACCCTGCGGCGTGCCGCTGTAAGTGTTGTGATACTGCCAGTCCTCCAGATAACCTGCACGGAGGAATTTGCGAATAAGACGCAGAAAACGCTCGTCCTTGATACGCTCCGCTAAGATATTCACCATAACTTCGTGATTGATATTGTCAAAGAAGCCTTTAATATCTCCCTCAACAAACCACTTTACGCCAGTGAAACAGACTTGCGCCTGACTAAGCGCTGTATGACAGCTATGATTGGGGCGGAAGCCATGCGAAGTTTTCGCAAAGCCGCCCTCATAGACTGCTTCCAGTAGAAGCCGCACACATTCCTGTACCAGCTTGTCGTCAAACGACGGAATACCCAGTGGGCGCATTTTTCCGTTCTTCTTTGGGATATAGGTTCTTCTTGATGGTTGTGGCTGATAGCTCTCGTCCTTTAGACTCGCAATAATGCCGTCAATGCGATTTAGGCTCATTGCGTCGATGTTTTTTCCATCTGTGCCTTTTGTCATATTTCCTTGGCTGGCATAGATATTTTGGTAAGCCAGCGCAAACAGCTCACGGTTGTACAGATTACGATAGAGCCGTTCAAAGGTATACGACCTGTCACTGCTGTGGATTTGTAAACTGCTTAACAAATTGATTGGACTTCTCATGATGTATCAAACACCTTCCTTTCTCTGTTGTTAAGATAACAAGCTGCCGCCCTTCGCCATGTATGCGGCGTTACCGCACTCGGACTACTACGGCGGCTCCGTTGCCGTACCGAATATTCAGTGTCATCTTTCTCGGCAAAGCCTTGAAATTTATCACCACAAGGGCATTACACATAGCCGATTGCTCGGCGTTTCGGGTTAGGCAATCCCCGTTTAGCAAAGTAATAATAGCGTAGATGATTGTCGGATAGCGTTTTCGTCCTTTATCTCCATACGGAGTTGAGCCGCACAAAAGCTCGCCCACATATTCTCGATTAATAAATTGTGGCTGTGCGATATGGCGATAGCTGTCTTTCGCCAAAGTTCCTACATAAACCTCTTGGACTGCGCTTCAGGCAGTATAGCTTTTATCCTCATATCATCTTTTTCATCTTCCCATTCAGTCGTGAGCTGACAACTGCCCAACTTATGAGTTTACCGGAATGCTATTTTCCCCTATGAGGTTTCCCTCTCAGGTAAACCGGTTGATGACGGGCAAATGAGCTTTTACCCGCTGGATTGCAAAGTCCAGAATTATTACAGTGCCTTTACGGGCGCACAATCAAAGTACGCCATGCCAAGCTTGGCGAAGAAGAATACGGCAAGGATCAGGTCGATGGCTGGGAATACCACATTATTGACCACCGTTTTGATTTGTCCGGAGGCGTCGTTCCATGTGCCCTCG